>NZ_JAALEB010000459.1:0-10352 GCF_014145165.1 Dietzia sp. Cai40
CGTCGACAGAACCCCGCCATATAACGGCGAAAGCCACACGCCGATGATGGCCCCTCGTCCGTCCCGCACGGGTGTACCCCAACGAACCACGCCAAGTCGGTTCGCGGTCTGCCTATGCAAGTGGGTACGACTTAAGCGGCGCTCGTCTCATTCGTTGCCGTCGCCTCAAGGTCCGATGCCGAGTCAGTAGCCAAGTCGAAAGTCGCCCTTGGTCGCGCAAACTGGCAAGGTCGCGGAAAGCGGATCTGCCGCCGGCGGAGCTCGACGGGTCAATCGAGTCTCGCAACAAGCCGTGCAAGATGACACTCATCAACCGAGACAAATCCGGGCAAGGAACCACCACGTGCCACTAACACAGCAGCAGCTCGAAACCAGCCTCTGGAGTGCCGCCAACGCGCTCCGCGGCCCTGTCGACCCTGCCGACTTCAAGAACTACGTCTTCCCGGTCCTGTTCTGGAAGTGGCTCTCTGACACCCACGACTACAACCATGAACTGGCTGTGGAGGAGTGGGGCGCTGATCTCACCGATGAAATCGAGGCAGACTTCCAGCCGTTCGTCATCCCGCCGGGCGAACACTGGAACGTGGTCGCGCGCAGCACGCAGGCCCGCAAAGGATTACGTGTGCGCAAGGCGATGGACACTATCGCCCAGGCCAACGCGGACACGCTGCGAGGCGTGTTCGGTGACGCAGCATTCGCCAACGAGGATCGTGTTCCTCGCCCGGCGCTGGATGCGCTGCTCAACGCCTTCGACAAGCTGACATTGAACCCGAAGCAGGTGACCGGTGACATGCTCGGCGCGGCGTACGAGTACCTGCTGGAGAAGTTCGCCGACTCCTCCGGTCAGAAGGCGGGCGAGTTCTTCACCCCGCGCTCGGTGGTGCACATGTTGGTCGACATCCTCGACCCGCAGCCCGGTGAGTCGGTGTACGACCCGGCATGCGGCTCGGGGGGCATGCTCGTGGAGACCGTTCATGCAATCTCGGCGAAGGGTGGCGACCCGCGTGCGGTTCACCTGCACGGCCAGGAGGTGAACCTCACGACTAGCGCCATCGCCCGGATGAACCTTTTCCTCCACGGGATCGAGGACCACGACATTGTGCGGGGCGACACTCTGCGCAACCCCGCGCACCGCACTGCGGCGGGCAAGCTCCAGACCTTCGACAAGGTCATTGCTAATCCCCCATTCTCGCTGAGTCCCTGGGGAGAAGAGACCTGGTCAGCAGACAAGTTTGGGCGCGCCTTCTGCGGTGTCCCACCGGCCAGCAATGGCGATTACGCCTGGGTTCAGCACATGATCACCACCCTCAGCCCCACGGGCCGGGCGGCCATCGTCCTGCCCCACGGCGTGTTGTTCCGCGGCGGCAAAGAGGCCGCTATCCGCAAGTGCATCCTCAACAACGACCAGATCGAGGCCGTCATCGGTCTGGCACCCAATCTCTTCTACGCCACGCCCATCCCGGTGTGCGTGCTGGTGCTGCGCAAGTCCAAGCCCGACGAGCGCAAGCGCAAAGTCATGTTCATCGACGCCGCCAAACGCTTCCAGCCGGGCAGGAACCGCAACGACCTCAATGAGGACGATGTCGCCGCAATCCACGCCGCCTACCACGAGGGCAACGACATTGACGGCGAGGACGGTCTGTCCCTGCGCGTCGTCGATCTCGACGAGATCAAATCCAACGACTACGACCTCAACATCGGTCGTTATGTCTCTACTGCCGTGGCCGTGGACGAGGCGACGGTCGAGGAATCTCTCGCCGCCTGGAATACCGCTCGCGCCGAGCGGGAGCAGGCCGAGGCCGCACTCCTAGAGCGGATTGTCGAAGCCGGATTCCTAGGTGATAACAATGCGTGAGGGATGGGAAGTGACTATTCTCGGAGAGATCGTCGAAATTGCCGGGGGCTCAGCAATTCCGCCCAACAACGAGGCGTATGTCGGCCTGGAACACTTCGATCCCGGAGAACGATGGGTTAAGCGTTTCGGAAGTACGTCCCAGGTGACGAGCGCGTCTACCCCGTTTAGGCCCGGAGACATCCTTTTCTCGAAACTGAGGCCGTACTTGAATAAGGTCTCAATGGTTGATCAGCGCGGGTGGTGTTCCAACGAGGCACTCGTATATCGCGCCATCCCGGAAAAGGTCTCCCAGGGGTACCTGTTCAACATCCTCCGCAGCCAGCAAGCCATCGCGTTCGCCACCCAATCCAGTGCAGGCACGCGGATGCCGCGCACCTCGTCGAAGAAGATGGACAGCTATCCAGTTGGCCTCCCGCCCCTCCGCGAGCAGAAGCGCATCGTTGACCTCATGGACTCGGTTGACGCCGCGATCAGTGCCGCCCAGGCCGAAGTGGATACGGCGGTAGCGCTGGAAACGCGGATCAACTTGGAGGTGTTCCGGCCACTACTTGACGGCGCAACCGCCCAGGTGTCGACGCGAACTGACATGAAACTTGGTCGACAGAAGGGCGGTGCTGCGGCAACGGATGTACCGAAGTACGCGACGGTGAAGTCGGGGAGCATCACCAGCACTCACTTAGTCAACCCGGCGAGCTTCGACGAAATGCCAATTCCCGAAGCTTGGATCGCCTCCCATGGGCTGCGTCCCGGTGATGTCGTACTTGCGGAGGGAGGGACTGTTGGCGAGTCCGCTGTATGGCCCGACCACTTGGTCGGAGACTACGGCTATGACAAACACGTGATCCGCATTCGACCGTTAGAAGGGAAATCCACCACCAACTTCATCGCGCACTGGTGCCGATTCATGAAGGCGAGCGGGACTTTCGATGCGACAGCAACTGGTAAGACAATCAGCGCTCTCGGTTTCGGACGTGCCGCAAAGCTCCCCTTTCCGGATCTCTCTGTGACTGAGCAGGAGGATGTAGTCAGACCTCTGGTGGCTGCCGATTCTGCCGTCTCTACGTCTCAGTCCGCTCTCGACCGTCTCCGCGATCTGCGTTCGTCGATGCTGTCTGTTCTTCTTTCTGGTGAGCATGAGATCCCCGAGACTTACGATCAGTTCTTAGGCCTACCGGAGAGGGCACAGGCAGGGTGAGCGTGTTTAGCGAGGCGAAGACGGTCCAGGATTGGTTGGTCACGAAGCTGGCCGGTCAGGGGTGGACGGAGGTCGATGCTAACGCGCTCGACCGGGACGTGACGGATGTGTTCATTGAGTCCGAGGTCGTCGCCGCGCTGATTCGTCTGAATTCGGAGATCGCTGCCGATGAGCTGCTGGTCGATGAGGTGGTGCCGCAGCTCCGGATTGCGGCGATGGCCGATGACCTGCTGACGGCGAACGAGCGGATGACCTCGTGGCTGAAGGGCCACAAGACGATCCGGTACACCGGTACCGACCGCTACTCAGGCGTAAGTCTGGTCGACTTCGAGGACCTAGATAGCAACACGTACTGGGTGTCTCGCGAGGTCACCTATGGCCCGGTCGGCAACAAGCACCGGTTCGACGTGGTGCTGTGGGTCAATGGCTTCCCGCTCGTGGTGATCGAGACCAAGACCCCGGTGAAGGCATCGGTGTCGTGGCTCAACGGGGCCATGGACATCGCCAACACCTACGTCCCGCGGGTTCCCGAGTTCTTCTCACCGAACCTGATGCTCGCCGCGACCGAGGGCAAGGAGTTCCACTACGGGGCGATCCTGTCAGAGCCTTCCGGCTGGCAGATGTGGGGCAGCACCGAAGACCCGTACGACCTGGACGGCATGGCCCGCGTGGTGCGCACTGTCGAGCTGCTGCTCACCCCGCCGATGATCACCGAACTGCTGGGTAGTTTCACCTACTTCCATTCCGACGAGTCGGCGCGATTCAAGATCCTGCCCCGCTACCCGCAGGTCGAGGCCGCGAGAGCGATCTACCGCAAGGTCAAGACCGGCGGAACCAAGGGACTGATCTGGCACTTCCAGGGCACCGGCAAGACCCTGCTCATGGCGTTCGCCGCGAACCTGATCCTGGAAGACCACGAGATCGGTGATCCCACGATCCTCATCGTCCTGGACCGCATTGACCTGGTGGGACAGACCATGCGCCAGTTCCAGGGTCTCGGGGCACCGAACCTGATGGAAGCCACGACCCGGACAGAGTTGCACGAAGCGCTGACGACGGAGCGGACCGGCGTCATCGTCACCACGATCTTCCGCTTCACCGAGGGCCACGGTGCGCTCACGCAGCGCGACAACGTGATCGTGCTCGTCGACGAAGCCCACCGGACGCAGGAGGGCGATCTCGGCGGGTACATGCGCGAGGCGCTACCGAACGCCCGGTTCTTCGGCCTGACCGGAACCCCGATCTCCGACAAGGACCGCAATACCTTCGAGCTGTTCGGCGACCCCCAGGATCCCGGCCACGCACTGAGCGAATACTCGATGGAGCGCTCCATCCACGACGGGGCATCCGTCCCGGTTCACGTCGAGCCACGCCTGGTGAACTGGCACCTGGACACCGAGACCATGGACGCCGAGTTCGATGCCCTGGTTGAGGCCGAGGGGCTCAGTGAGGACGAGCGGGACAAGCTGGTTCGCCGCGCTGGTCAGGCTCGGACCATCGTGCGCAATCCTGACCGCATTGCAGCGGTGTGCGCCGACATTCTGGAGCACTTCGCGTCCAAGGTCGCACCGCTGGGGCTCAAGGCTCAAGTCGTGGCCTTCGACCGTGAACTGGTAGTCGCCTACGAGGCGGAGCTGAACCGGCTCATCGCCGCCAACCCGGACTATGACTTCACGACCAAGGTCGTGATGACCACCGGGTCCAAGGACGATCCTGCCGAGTGGAAAAGCACCTACGGCATGTCCCGCCCAGAACTGGATCAGGCGGTCAAGGAATTCAAGACCGCCGAGACCGGCCCGCACCTGCTTATCGTCACGGCCAAGCTGTTAACTGGGTTCGACGCCCCCATCGAGGGCGCGATGTACCTAGACAAGCCTCTTAGCCGGCACACGCTGTTCCAGGCGATTACCCGCACCAACCGTCGGTACAAGTCCCCGGTCACCGGCCACGACAAGCGGTACGGCCTCATCGTCGACTACATCGGCCTGGGATCGGCCATCGCGGTGGCACTGCGCAAAGCGGACCCGGAAGGCCCAGGTACGCGCCCGGTGGACATCGACGGACTCATCACCGAGTTCTCGGGCCGCAAGGCCGCGGCCCTGGCGCGGTTCGCCGGCATCGAACGCGATGGCAGCTACGAGTCCCTGTTCGAGGCTCGCCAAGTGCTGACCAAGGACGAGGGTGAGCTAGACGAGTTCGCTCGCCAGTTCATCGGCCTGCAAGCCATCTGGGAAGTCATCTCTCCGCACGAAGATCTGGAACCACACGAGAGCGACTATCTCTGGCTCGCCGGGATCTACGAGACGACCAGGCCAACCAGTACCTCTGACGCGCTGCTATGGGCCAGGCTCGGTGCTAAGACTCAGGCCATCGTGCATCGCAACATGCGGGACGTGACGGTTAAAGGTCAGCCCGAGCAGGTTGTCATCGACGCGGAATCCATCGAGTACTGAGGACCCTGTTCGACGGCACCGAGGACGAGATCGACCCGACACGAGACATCAACACCGACCCCATCACCGTCGAGGAAGTCTTCGACACCATCTCCCGCCGCATCAAGCGCCGGCTGGAGACCACCGGTGCCGCGCTCTACAAAGATCTCTCTGAACAGCTCGAACGCCTCCACAAGCAGGCGGTCAACTCTGCAGAGGACAGCCTGCTGTTCCTCAAGCAGGCGCTGGAGGTAGCGCAACGGGCGACCAAAATCGACCGACTCGTCGATGAGGGCAAGATCGACGAAGCCGAGCGCATCCTCGATCCGAATATCGGAGCGCTCACCCAGATAGTCGAGGAGTGCAAGCCCGAAGGCGCCAGCGTCGTGATCGAGGATGTCGTCACCGAGATCGACCGGATCGTCCGTGACTCTGCCTACTCAGGGTGGGCGACGGACCAGGCCGGTGACCGCGAAGTGCGAAAGCAACTGCGGCTGGCCCTCAAAAAGTTCGGCCTTCCGCCCTCCGGTGAACTCTTCGACCGGGCTTACGCCTACGTGCGCGAGAACTATTAATGAGCTTCCCCTGCGGCACGCTGGAAGGCGATAACGCATCCGGCTGGGGCCAAGGCCCTGATCACGGTCGCGACGCTGCACGAGGCAATCTAGACGCCATTGACGGCATATCCCCTGCTCACGACCACTATGGCAACACGCCGCAGTTTGCCAGAAGTGGCATACGGTCGCTATCTTTAGTTCATCAACACCGGTCCCCTCTGTCAGGCACCGACTTAACGGTCACAGCCTGTCATGGGCCGGTTTTCTTTTTCGGAGCATGTTAGTGGCGTACGAGAAGCCCCATAAAAACCTCAACGAGCAAGTCGCCATCATGCAGGACCGGGGAATGGACACCGGCGAGCTTAAAGATGCGGTCGCATACCTCAAGAGGATCGGCTACTACCGGCTCAGCGCATACAGTTACCCCCTGCGACAGTGGACGGGCCACGGAGCTGATGCGAAACGGGCCGAGACGTTCATAGAAGGTACGACCCTTGACCAGGTCGTAAAACTCCACGACTTTGACCGAAAAATCCGAACTCTCCTACTGGACGGCCTCGGCCAGGTAGAAGTCGGGATGCGATACGCGATCTCCTACACCCTGGGGAAACGCGATCCCTATGGCCATCTCAGTATTGATCACTTGGATCGTCACCAGTGCAACGACCCGCAGCACCGAAATGACCCCTCCACGACTCGCCTAGAACACTGGCAGGCGAGGTTCGACAGGCGAATAAGCGAATCCAGGAATGAAGACTTCGTACGCCACTTCAATGAAAAGTACGCGGGTGAGATGCCCATCTGGGTCGCCGCAGAAGTGCTCGACTTCGGCGGCCTCGTCAGCCTCCACGGGCTCTTGAAAACTGAGGACAAGCGAGACGTCGCACGCTCAATGGGGTTCGAGGGTGCCAATACCGGGCACCTCCACAACCACTTCGTACAGCTCAACGTTCTGCGCAATCACTGCGCACATCAGTCCCGGATCTGGAACCGACAGATCGTTTATCGTTCACCCGTATCGAAACTCGGAAAAGTCCCCGACAGCCTGAAGCATCTGAGCAGTATCCCCGCCGACAATTCGAACAAGCTCTACACACCCGCTGCGGTAACCGCGCACATCACCGAGCACCTAGACCCGAAATGCAACTGGCGACGCACGTTCGCCACACAGATCAAGAAAATGCCCCAGTTCTCGGATCGGATCAACTACGCAACCATGGGGTTCCCCGAGGGATGGGCCGCGGAAGCGCTCTGGAGCTAAACGTGTCCTGCGCAACCTGGCAGGCAAGCGCACCCCCCTGACCATCAGTTGTTCGGCGGACCGCCCCGACGAGCCGAGTGCCGATAATGTGTGTTCCGACGTAGTTGCTGGCCAGAGCGGTCACTCGCGGTGGTGGTGATCGCTGACGGTTCGTCCCGCGCGGTAGCGAGGTTTACCGTCGGCTCCGTGGCGGTAGCGGCGTGGGTTGCGGCCTGTGTTTCGGAGGTCATGCAGCAGCTCGACAGCGCGGTCCTCCCCCAGCTCGGTGATGGCGACTCGGTAGGCGCCCTGCTTGGTGGGGTCGATGTCCGGGAGGCTGGCGACGACGCGGTGCCAGCGTAGGAGCTCGAGGAAGCGCCGCTCCCCTGCCTGTTCGGCTGCTTGTCGGATTCGGTCTAGCAGCTCGTCCATGCGGCGCAGCGTAGCGCCAAGGTCCGACGGGCGTTCTAGTGCAGGTCGCGGGCGGCGATGAGCCCGGCGATGAAGTCTGCGACGCGGTCGGCTTCTGCGTCGGTGAGGTCGAACTCTTGGCCGCCGACGACGGTACGGGCTGGCCCGAGCGGTTCAAGTCCGTAGAGGACTCGCGTGGTCGCGGACAGGGCCGCCCGATCCGCGATGGACTCCACGGTGCAGTCCAGGGCGCTGGCAATCGCGGAGAGCTGGTCGCGGCTGATTGCCACGGGTGGTGCCGACTGTGCGTAGGCAGCGGGTTGGGATTGTCCACGCTCCCACGCACTGATCCACGGCGACTTCACGCCGACAGCAACTGCCAACTTGAGCTGCGTGAGGCCCTTCTCCTGCCGTGCAGCCCGTATCGAGCGGCCGAGCGACCGAGCCTCGTCTGGAGTCACAGGGTGTAGGTCACCGCGGTGGCGGTGTCAGATCCAACCCATAGCCGCCTGCTGTCGGATGTACTCGGGGATCAAGCCGATTCCCTCCGGCCCGGAGTTCCGGAGCATGTCCAGGGTGTTGCGATTCATGTCCTGCATAGATCCCTGAAAACCGGGGATTGAGTCGTTCAGCATCTGCGCGAATGGGTCCATGACCTGCCCTTTGCCTTGTAGAGATTCCGCTGCGAGGCTAACAGCGACAGCATGTTTACAGGGATGCTTCGTGGCTTGATCGTCCCAGGATGCAGGCAACGACGGTGTCGATCACCTGGGTAGCGGTCTGGTGATCGAGGGCTGCCCAGTCAAGCGAGCGACATTTTCTCGGGTGCGGCGGGCTGGGTTAGGACGTGGCGCCTGTGGCGGGGCCGGCGGTGAGAGAGGCGCGGCGCTTGGTCTCTCGGCGCATGGCGCGGCCTTCCTCGAGCAGGATCTCGAACAGGTCGTCGGTAGGCGCTTCGGCGCTGGCGCGGGTGAGGTGGGCCGCGGTGCGGGCGAAGCGGCGGCGGTAGGAGGCGTCGAGAACGTCGGCGGCGAGGGTGCGCACTCCGACGGCGGGGGTTCCGAGCAGGGCGACGACCTGGAGTGCGTCGGCCAGGAGCTGACCGTGGTGGCCGGCCATTCGGCCGGCATTGGTGAGTGCGGAGAGCACTCGGGTTGCGTGGTGGGGTTCGTCGGCGGCGATGAGGTCGGCGATCACGCTGTACAGGTCGCCGTAGCGGGGGTTGAGGAAGTCGCTTGCCTCGAGGTGTGCGGCGATGTGGCGGGCCTCGGTGGTGTCGTTGGTGTGCAGGAGCGCGCAGAGCAGGGCGGCCTCGGGGTCGAGCTCGGGGACGGTGGGAGCAGCGTCGGCGGCGGCGAGGTCGTCCACGTCGACCGGGTCGGCGCTGGCGTGCTGCTCGGCGGTCATGATGCTCATTGTCTGTCCTGTCTCTGCGGTGTGGTGGGTGATGCCGGTTAGGCGAACAGGTCGAGCTGTTCGGGTTCGCCTTCGATGGTGGTCGCCGGTTCCCAGATGGGTGAGGCTAGGAGTCGCAGCTGCGCTTCGAGGTCGGCGATTGTTTCGCGTTCGGCGTCGGTGTGGCAGTACAGGGCGCCGGGGGTCTGGTCTCCGACCTTGGCGTGGCACCACTTGCGGTCGGTTTCGCGGAACGCGTTGGTGAAGTCTTCGGTGACGTATCGGCTGATGTGGCGGCGGATCTGGGTCCAGGTGATGTGGTGGTCCGGTTCGCTGTTCCAGGGACGGTTGGTCCCGGTCCAGATGGACACCCCTTTGCTGCGGTATTCGTATGCGAGGCCGCCGCCGTATCCAGAGGACATGCTGGCGACGATGTGGGGGATCTCGGTGTCCGGGGATGCGGCGAGGCGTCCGAGGCCGTGCAGGGAGTTTGTCTTGATGAGGAAGCGCAGTTCGGCGTGGTTGAGAGCGTGCATGGTGGTGGTCCTTTCGGGGCGCCCGTCTGCCTCGCGGCGATGGGCAGTGGGTCGGGGGGAGGTCAGCCGTAGATGACGTCGCCGAAGATGCCCATCTGGAGGGCCATGTCGGCGTTGCTGGCGTCGATGTCGCCCCGGTCGCCGTTGGTGCGGTTGGCCTCGCGGAAGTCGTTGACGAGGTCGTTGTCGATGCTGCTCTTGGCGAGCAGGTTGGCTCCGCGAACGACGGTGTCGAGGTTGACGTGGTGCTCGTCGCCGGTCTCGTACTCGCGCACGGTGGCGGTGTAGCAGTCGCCTCCCGATCCGAGCGGGTCAAGGTTGTCCCCCGCGGGCGTGGTCCCGGTCTGGTCCGCGACGTGGACGACCTCGGCCCAGTAGCCGATGCCGGTCTCGACGGCGGTGCTGAGAACGTCGACCAGGAACTGGGTGCGTTCGGGGCTGCGGACAGCCGTGGGGGCGAGTGCCTTGATCCGGTCGGGGCGATGGCCGGCCCAGTTGTCGGTGTCGGTGACGACGACCGGGGCCTGGCAATGGCCGAGGGTTCGCACGTACTCGAGCGCGTCGGCGTCGGCAGTGAGGTCGACGACCTCGTAGGCCAGTCCGGCCTTGTCGAGGGTGCGCGTGGTGGCGTCGCACTGCACGCAGTCAGCCTTGGTGTAAACGGTGATGCTCATGGTGTTCCTCCTCGGGTTGCCGGGGGCTTCCTGCCCTCTCGGTATGGCTCCAGTCTA
>NZ_JAALEB010000045.1:0-4007 GCF_014145165.1 Dietzia sp. Cai40
GCCGACCATCGCCTCGACGTCGGCGAGCGCGGTGGCCAGGACCTCGCGCTCGGCGGTCAGCTCCGCCGGACCGTCGGCCTCGAGGAACTTCTTGATCTGCGCCGAGACGTGACCGATGGCGGTGCCGCGGTCGCGGGCGATCTTGCGGAAGAAGAAGTCCTGTGCCTGGATCGCGGTGGTGCCCTCGTAGAGGGAGTCGATCTTGGCGTCGCGGATGTACTGCTCGATCGGGTAGTCCTGCAGGAAGCCCGATCCGCCGAAGGTCTGCAGCGACTCGGTGAGCAGCTCGTACGCCCGCTCGGACCCGACGCCCTTGACGATCGGCAGGAGCAGGTCGTTGACGCGGTGGGCGAGCTCGCCGTCGGCACCGGAGACGCGCTGGGCGATCTCGACGTCCTGATGGGCGGCGGTGTACATGTACACCGCGCGCAGGCCCTCGGCGAACGCCTTCTGGCGGATGAGCGCCCGGCGCACGTCCGGGTGGTGGGTGATGGTCACGCGGGGGGCGTTCTTGTCCGCCATCTCGGCCATGTCGCCACCCTGGACGCGCTCCTTGGCGAACTCCAGGGCGTTGAGGTAACCGGTCGACAGGGTGGAGATGGCCTTGGTGCCGACCATCATCCGGGCGTGCTCGATCACGTCGAACATCTGCCGGATGCCCAGGTTGAGCTCGCCGTCACCGACGATCCAGCCCTTGGCCGGGACCCCGTGGCCGCCGAAGGTCAGCTCGCACGTGGTGGAGACCTTGATGCCCATCTTGTGCTCGACGCCGGTGACGAACACGCCGTTGCGCTCGCCCAGCTCGCCGGTCTCGAAGTCGAAGTGGATCTTGGGGACGAAGAACAGCGACAGTCCCTTGGTGCCCGGGCCCGCGCCCTCGGGGCGGGCCAGGACCAGGTGGAAGATGTTCTCGAACATGTCGTCCGAGTCGGCCGAGGTGATGAACCGCTTGACGCCCTCGATGTGCCAGCTGCCGTCGTCCTGCTTGACGGCCTTGGTGCGGCCGGCCCCGACGTCGGATCCGGCGTCGGGCTCGGTGAGCACCATGGTCGCGCCCCACCCGCGCTCGACGCAGGTGGCGGCCCACTTCTTCTGCTCCTCGGTGCCGTTCTCGTACAGCACGGCCGCGAAGGACGGGCCGGCTCCGTACATGAACGCGGGGGGGTTGGCGCCGAGCATCATCTCGCCGGTGGCCCACACCATCGCGCGGGGGGCGGGCATTCCGCCGAGGTCCTCCGGCAGACCCATCGACCAGTAGCCGGCGTCGTACCAGGCGCGGAACGACTTCTTGAAGTCCTCCGGCAGGGAGACCGAGTGGGTCTCGGGGTCGAAGACCGGCGGGTTGCGGTCGGCCGAGGAGAAGGACTCGGCGACCGGGCCCTCGGTGAGGGTCGCGACCTCGGAGAGGATGCCCCGGGCGGTGTCGGTGTCCATGTCGCCGAACTCGCCGGCGTCGAGTGCCTCGTTCATGCGCAGGACCTCGAACATGTTGAACTCGAGATCGCGGACGTTGCTCTTGTAGTGACCCATTACGGTCTTCTCCGATCGGAGTGCGGTGTCGTGGCAATGGAGGTGGCCGCGCGGGTCGGCACTGGTGTCCATGGGCGCACCGGAACCTACCCGTCGGTAACAAGACAGATGTTAGTGCGTCGTCAGCGATCCGTCCAAGGTGAGGAAAGACTCTTATTTCCCTGGTGGGCGGCGCGCGGCCGATCGGGCCGCATCGAGCAGGATCGATTTCTCGGCCCGCGCCACCGTCCGCCGGGTGATCTCGGCGTAGTCCGGGGTCACCGACACCGACGTCACGCCCCTGCGGACGAGATGCTCGGCCATCGACGGGTCGGTCGAAGCGGCCTGCCCGCACAGCGAGACCGTGAGCCCCGATTCGTGGCAGCGGTCGATGATCTGGTCGATGAACGCCAGGACCGCCGGGTCCATCGAGTCGAAGAGCTCTGCGCACACCTCGGAGTCGCGGTCCACCCCGAGCGTCAACTGGGCGAGGTCGTTGGACCCGATCGAGACCCCGTCGATGCCCATCGCGGCGTACTCGGGGATCCAGTGGACGACCGACGGGACCTCGGCCATGATCCACCGCTTGAGGCCCGGGTCGCGCCCGAGGGGGTGGGCGTCGATGATGTCCAGGCAGGCGCGGAGCTCCCACCCGGTGCGGACGAACGGGATCATCAGGTGCAGGTTGCCGTGCTTCTGCCGCACCCGGGCCAACGCGTCCAGCTCCAGTCGGAACAGGTCCGGTTCCTGCGTGTAGCGGAAGCACCCGCGGTAGCCGATCATCGGGTTGCGCTCCTCGGCCTCGACCTCCCCGCCGAGCAGTCCGCGGAACTCGTTGGAACGCAGGTCGGTGGCGCGGTAGACCACCGGCCGGGGCTCGAAGGCCGCGGCGATCGTGCTGATCCCCGAGACCATCCGGTCGACGTACTCCTCCTGCCTCCCCTCGGCGATGAGCGTGCGCGGGTGGACGCCGTCCAGCGCGCTGGTGATGAGGAACTCCGCGCGCAGCAGGCCCACCCCGTCCACGTCCATCGCGGCGACCCTGGCCGCGGCGTCGGGGGTCGCGAGGTTGACGTACACCGCGGTCGCGGTGACCTCGCGGGTCCTCACCTCGGGCGCCCGACCTGCGTCGGCGGGGGCGTGTTCGGCGGCGGCCGGACGCACGGTGCCCGGGTAGACCACACCGGCGGTGCCGTCGACGGTGATCGTCTGGCCGTCGCGGATGTCCGTGGTCGCCGACCGGGTGCCGACGATGACGGGGCGGCCCAGCTCACGGCCGACGATCGCCGCGTGACAGGTGACCCCTCCCTCGTCGGTGACGATCGCCGCGGCCCGCTTGAGGATCGGCAGCGGGCCGGCAGCTCCACCTGCGCGACGGTCCGCGTCAGGTCCTGTGACCTGGCGATGAGCTCGGCCTCGGTGAGTCCCTCCTCCGGCACCCGCTCGGTGTGGAGGCGCGCGCGGATGCCGCCGGCGTCCATCGCCTCCAGATACGCCGACTGGCCGATCGCGAACCCGGGCGGCACGGCGAGCCCGGCGCCCGTCATCTCCCCGAGATTGGCCGACTTCCCTCCGTACTCGGGTGCGTCGTCGAGCCGTAGATCATCGAAGGTCGTGACCCGCTGTGCGTTCATCTCGTGCCCCTTCCGGGAACGCTGTCCGGTCTGTCCGCCCGCCGCTTCCTCCATGGTGCGCTGATCGGGAGGTCCCGGGTGGGATGTTCGGGCAGAATCGATCCATGGCTGACATGCAGGTGCGGGTCCCGTCCCCGTCGTCCCTCGTCCAGAGCGCGTTCCGGGTGGTCGAGTGGGAGCTCTCGATGGCGCGGGAGTTCCTCCTCCTGCCCGCGCGGGTGATGGCGCTCCTGGAGGACGTGGAGTCCATCGTGCGGCGCGTCCAGCGACTGTTGGACGAGGTCGAGCGGACCGTGTCGTCGATCGACGGGATCGTGGTGACGGCCGCGGAGACCGTCGACGGGGTACGGACCACGGTCTCGCGGGCCGACCGGGTGGTCGACGACGTCGAGCGCACGGTCTCCTCCGCCGACTCGATCGTCGCCCGGGTGGGGTCGACCGTGGACTCGGCTGACGGGATCGTCGGCAGGGTGGGGTCGACCGTGGACTCGGCGGACGGGATCGTGGCTCGTATCGGTGCGACCGTGGACGTCGCGGACAGCGTGGTGCTCAGGGTCGACTCGACGGTGGACTCGGCGGACGCGGTCGTGGTGCGCGTCGGCTCGACGGTCGACACCGCGGACGGGCTCGTGACCTCGGCGGGCGGGCTCATGGACCGGATCGTGCCGATGGTCGACTTCGCCGAGTCCGCGCTGGCGCCCGTCAAGCCCGTCGTCGAGGCACTGTTGGTCGACGCCGAACTCTCGCCGGAGACCGCCAGGAGGGTGGCGACCCGCCTCACAGAGGTGCTGGTGTGGACGGACAAGACCATCGCGCTGCTGGAACCGATCGCCGACGAGATTCTCGAATCGGTCGATTCCGAGG
>NZ_JAALEB010000460.1:0-4125 GCF_014145165.1 Dietzia sp. Cai40
CGCGGACGTCGCGGGCCGCGCGCCTCCGTTGACCGCGGGGGGGACGGCCGGGTCGCCACCCGCACCGACCGACCGAGCTCCCGGGAACCCGGGGCCGGACGCGGGCTCCCGACCCGACGCCCAGGCCTTGGCGGCCCCGTTCGCCAGGACGTCCGCCTTCTCGTTGAGCTCGTGTCCTGCGTGACCCTTGACCCACTCGAAGGTGACCTCGCGGCCCTTCATCGCCTCGTCGAGCGCCTTCATGACCTCGACGTTGAGGACGGGCTTCCCGTCGGCCTTCTTCCAGCCCTTGCGCTTCCACCCGGCCATCCACTTTGTCACCGAGTTGATGACGTACTGCGAGTCGCACAGGATGTGCAGCGGCTCGGGGGAGTGCGCGGTCTGACGAAGAAGGTCCAGGACCGCGGTGAGCTCTCCCTGGTTGTTGGTGCCCCGTGTCCAACCGCCGCATCGCCACCGCGATTCGTCGATGTACCAGGCCCATCCGGCCGGGCCGGGGTTACCGAGAGCGGAGCCGTCCGCGGCGGCGATGATCGTCACATCGAGCGATCCTGCCACCGTGGCCGGGGGGAGGACCCACCGGCCACGGTCATCGGGTCACCAGCGGCCTCAACCGTTGAGGTCGCCGTCCTCGATACCGTCCAGGTCGATCGCGGGGGAGCGCTTGCGCTCGTCGAGGCGGGCGGCCCGGGCCGCCTCCCTCATCTCGATCCCGTCGGTGACGAAGTCGCCGACCTCCTTGGCGATGGAACCGACCGCGTCGGTGATGATGACGGCGATCCGGCCGACGAGGGACGCCCCCGCCTGGACACCTGCCTGGACCTGGTCCTTGTTGCGCTCGAAGTCGCTCATCGGATCCGCTCCCTTCGTCAGTGGTGTCCACGAAGGTACCCCGGCTCAGGCCGCGGGTGTCACCTTCCTGCGCTCGATGAGCACGGCCGGCGTGTCCGCCGGGGTGGGCGGCAGCGGCAGGGCCAACCGGAACATCTTGGACCAGACATTGGCCACCTGCTTCCACAACGGGCCGGTCGTGTAGGGAAGGCCGTGCTCCTCGCAGATCGCCCGGACCTCCTCGGCGATCTCCGGGTAGCGGTGAGCGGGCAGATCGGGGAAGAGGTGGTGCTCGATCTGGTGCGAGAGGTTGCCGGTGGCCAGGTGCATGAACGGGCTGCCCGAGATGTTGGCCGAGCCGAGCATCTGGCGCACATACCACTCGCCACGGGTCTCCTCGGCCGTCTCCTCCTGGGTGAAGACCTGGGCGCCGGAGGGGAAGTGCCCGCAGAAGATCACCGAGAACGCCCAGACGTTGCGGACGAGGTTGGCGGTGAGGTTCCCGGCGAAGGTGAGCGGGAACAGCGGCCCGGTGAGTGCCGGGTGGACGATGTAGTCCTTGGCGACCTGACCTCGCATCTTGCCCCACCAGCCGGCGAGCAGGCCCTTGACGTCCGACCACTTGCGCTTGCCCTTGAGCACGTTGTCGTACTCCAGGTCGTGGAGCATGACGCCCCACTCGAACGCCATCATGAGTCCGAACGCGTACAGCGGGTTACCCAGGCGCAGCGGGGTCCACTTCTGCTCGTACTCCATGCGCAGGATGCCGTATCCGATGTCGCGGTCGAGATCGAGGATGTTGGTGTGCGTGTGGTGCATGTAGTTGTGCGAGTGCCGCCACTGGTCGGACGGGCACACGTTGTCCCACTCGAAGCTGGACGAATGGAGCATGTCGTCGCGCATCCAGTCGTACTGGCCGTGCATGACGTTGTGGCCGATCTCCATGTTGTCGAGGATCTTGGAGGCGCTCAGCGCGGCCACCCCTGCGAGCCACGCGGGCGGCAGGAAGCCGAGGAACATCAGGGCGCGCCCGGTCAGCTCGAGTCGACGCTGCATGCGGACCACCCGGAGGATGTAGTCGCGGTCGGCGGTGCCCAGGTCGGCCACCACGCGGTCGCGGATGGCGTCGAGTTCACGGCCGATGATCTCCACCGACTCGGCGGACAGGACCACGGGCTCGGGGGCGGTGGCTTTCGGCTTGGAGGTCTTGGGCTTCGTGGAGCGGATGGTGGGGAGCTGCAGGAGGGTCATGACGGGAGTCCTTCCGGTCGTTCCGGTGGGTACGGGTCGGGTTGTGACGGTGTCGGGGGGTCTAGAGCTCGATCTCGACGTCGCCCACGGGCGCGGAGACACAGATCTGGACCAGGCAACCGGGCTCGGTGTCGACCTCGCCCGTCCTGAGGTCGCGGGTCGCGCCGGAGACCCGGACGGCGGTGCAGGTGTGGCAGATGCCCATCCGGCAGCCGTGCTTCGGGGACAGCCCCGCGGCCTCCGCGCCCTCCAGCAGCGTGGTGCCGGAGTTGTGGGCGGCGACACCGCTCCTGACGTGGGTGACGGTCCCGCCGTCGCCCTCGGGCACGGGTCCGTTGGAGGCGGTGAAGCGCTCGCGGAGGACGTCCCCGTAGCGCTCCGCTCCGAGGACGTCCGACAGGCCGTCGGCCAGGCCGTCGGGTCCACAGAGGAAGACGGTGGCGTCGGAGTGCCACGGTGCCACCTCGTCGAGGTGGCCCTCTGTCAGGTGGCCGACCAGGTCCCGCGACGACGGGTCGGAGGTGACTGACGGGTCCGGGTGGCCCGAGGTGTCTGACGGGTCCGGTGCCACGGTGGGGACCACCCGGACCTCGACACCGGCGCGCGAGAGTTCGCGGATCCGGTCGCGGAACGGCACGTCCTCGACCCGGCGGGCGTAGTGGAGCCACGCGACACGGCCGGTGGCCCCCTCCCCGCAGTGGCCCTCCCCGGCGAGGGTGGAGGCGATGGAGAGCATCGGGGTGATGCCGCTGCCGCCGCTGACCAACAGCACGTCGGTCGGGCGTGCGTCCGGGAGGGTGACCTCCCCGACGGGGTTCCCGAGGAGCAGTCGCATCCCGGGAGCGGCCTCGGACCACAGGTGTTCGGAGACCACGCCCCCCGGATGCCGGCGGACGGCGATCGTCGCCAGGCCGTCGGACCGCGCGGCGGAGTCCACCGGGGAGTAGTGACGGCGGTGGACGACGCCGTCGACCACCACGCCGATCTCGAGAGCGGCTCCGGGGGCGGGCCGGTCGACCCCGGCCGGGAGCCGGAGCGTGATGACGGTGACGTCGGAGACGGGCCGGTCGACGGCGACGACCGTCGCGCCGGTCGGGTCGTCGGACCAGCTCACTCCGAGTGAGCGGACGTAGTGCTCCACCGGGTGCGGGGTGAGCAGGGTGCGGGTGATCCCGCGGGAGAAGAGCCGGCTGATGGTCGGGGCGGTCATGAGGAACTCCGGAAGGTAGTGGTCGGTGTGGTCGTGCGCCGTCGGACGCGGCCTACTGCCGTGATGTGCGGTCCCGACCTCACGGTCGCGGCTGCACCACGGGGGCGTATCCGGCCGGTTCGACCACCGGACGAGTTTGAGTGTACATACGTTCTCTCAAATGGAAAGGGGCCCGCCGCTGTCACGTGGGTCACACTCCGACGGGGGGTTCCCCACATGCGGATACAGGCCTCAGGCGATAGCATCACGGGCGTGGCGACACCAGGTACCCGGGCGGAGCAGAAGCGGCACACACGTGCACTCATCGTTGCCGCGGGCCGCCACGCGGTGGCCACGCGGGGATTCTCCGGCCTGGTCGTCCGCGAGCTCGCACGCGAGGCGGGCATCGTCCCCACCGCGTTCTACCGGCACTTCGAGTCGGTGGACGCCCTGGCCACCGAGATCGCGGCGGGGGCTGCCGAGGCGCTGGGCGAGCTCGTCGACGACCTCGTCGCAGGGCCGGCATCGGATCCCGTCGTGGACTGGCCCGGTCGGGCCTCGGCCGCCGCCGTCCGGGACCCGCAGACCTGGTCGGTGCTCGCCCGCGGGCTCGTCGACACCGCCCATGCCGACCACCGGGTGCTCTCGGCGGCCGTCGACTCCGCACGCCGACGGCTGGGGATCACCCTGGGACGGCTCGAGACGCTCTCCGGCGCGGACGGAAGCGCGGTGGATATCGCGGCCGACCTCGTCGTCGTCGTCCTGTTGCGACTCCTCGTGGAGGTGGCGGTGGGCTACGACGCCCGCGCGGCCGTCGAGGAGTGCACCGGCCGCCTGAGGGTCATCCTCGCCGG
>NZ_JAALEB010000461.1:0-7422 GCF_014145165.1 Dietzia sp. Cai40
GACGCCGCCGCACCCGCCCACGACGGTGCCGCCCCCGATGCAGGCACCCGGCCGGACGGGCACGCGCGGCACCGGCTCGACGAGGTCATCCACGCACCGGTGAGGTTCTCCATCGTCGCCGCCCTGGCGGGGGTCGACGACGCCGAGTTCGCCACGATCCGCGACGCCGTCGAGGTGACCGACTCGACGCTGTCCAAGCAGGTCGCGGTGCTCGAGAAGGCCGGGTACGTCAAAGTCCGCAAAGGGTACGTGGGCAAGCGACCCCGGACCTGGTTGGCGCTCAGTCGCGAGGGGCGCAGGGCCTACGGGTCACACCTGGAGGCGCTCCGCGCGATCGCCGGCGGCTGACACACGCGGGCGCCTCTGCCCTCGTGCGTCCCGCCCGGGTGCGCCCCGCTCAGCCCCGCCAGGGCGCGATCGGGTTGCCCTGCCAGCGGGTGCCCGGGGGGATACGGTCGCCGCGCATGACGAGCGACGCCGGGCCCACGGTGGAGCCGTCGCCGATCGAGGACGCCGGGAGGGTCACACAGTGGCAGCCCAGGGTCGCGCCGTCGGCCATGTCCACCCGGTCGATCTGCATGATGCGGTCGTGGAACAGGTGGGTCTGCACCACGCAGCCGCGGTTGACGGTGACGGCGTCGCCCAGGGAGACCAGGTCGGCCTCGGGGAGCCAGTAGGACTCGCACCACACACCCCGGCCGATGCGCGACCCGAGCAGCCGCAGCATGACGGTGAGGATCGGGGTGCCGGAGGCGGGGCGGGCCATCCAGGGCGCGGCGAGGAGTTCGACGAACGAGTCGGCGACCTCGTTGCGCCACACGAAGGAGGACCACAGGGGTTGTTCGCCCGCGCGGATCCTGCCCACCAGGAGCCACTTGGCCAGCACCGAGACGAACAGGGCCACGAGTCCGGCGTACGCGAGGGTGACCCCGGAGGCCAGCGCCGCGACGCCGAAACCCCATTCCCGGTGGATCTCCTGCATCACGACCAGGACGCTGACCAGCAGCAGGAACGAGAGCCACACGGGGACCAGGCGCAGGGTCTCCCAGGCGCCGCGGGCCACCTTGAGGCGCCGGGGCGGCTGGTAGGTGCGCACATCGCTCTCGCCGTCGGTCACGGCCCTGGGCAATTTCTGCGGCGGTGAACCGAGCCACGAGGTGCCCTTCTTGGCCTTCTGCGGCGCGGAGGACAGCACGGCGACCAGCCCGCGCGCGGGGACCTTGCGGCCGGCGGACGCGATTCCGGAGTTGCCCAGGAACGCGCGTTTGCCGACCTGCGCCTGCTCCAACCGCATCCAGCCCGATCCCAGTTCGTACGGCGCGACCATCGTGTCGTCGGCGAGGAACGCCCCGTCCCGGACGGTGGTGAGCGAGGGGATGAGCAGGACGGTCGAGGCCTCCACGTCCTTGCCGATCCGCGCGCCCAGCGCCCGGAGCCACATCGGGGTGAGCATCGAGGCGTAGAGCGGGTACAGCCAGTTCCGCGAGGCGTCCATGATGCGCTCGCTGCACCAGGCCTGCCACGCGATGCGCGAGTGAACCGGGTGGAACCCCTCCTCGAGGCCCACCGAGAGCGCACGGACCGACACCAGCGTGAGCGCGGCGAACAACGCGAGCGCGAGCAGCGTCCCGGGGACCGACCACAGGGTGGTACTCAGGAACAGCTGGCCGGGGGTCGTGGCGTCCCGCGCCCCCCAGGCCACCACCGCGAGTCCGGCGGCCAGGGCGAGTAGCGGCATCGCGCCGAGGGCCACCGCCGAGAGCTGGTAGATCACGCTCCACACGCGACTGCGGGGTGCGGGTTCGGCCGGCCAGCTCGAGCCCCGCTTGCCCCGCTTGAGGGCGGGTGAGCCCGCGTAGCGCTTCCCGGCCTTGACGGTGCCCACCACGGCGGACCCGATCTCCACGTGCGCGCCGCTGCCGACCACCGCGCCGGGCAGCAGTGTGGACCGGGCTCCCACCACCGCGTTCTCGCCGATCGCCACGGCTCCGATGTGCAGGACGTCGCCGTCGATCCAGTGCCCGGCCAGGTCGACCTCGGGCTCGATGGAGGCTCCGTCGCCCACGGTCAGCAGCCCGGTGACGGGGGGCAGGGTGTGCATGTCCACGCCGTGGCCGATCGACGCGCCGAGAAGCCGCGCGAACGGTGTGAGCCAGCCGGCGCCCTCGAGGTTGGCGACGCCGGAGGCCTCGACCAGCCGTTCGGCCGCCCAGAGGCGAAGGTGCACCGAGCCGCCCCGCGGATAGGTGCCCGGGGTGACCCCGGCCATGAGGACCCGGCAGAGGAGCCCCGTCACCACCGTGCGGCCCGCGGGCAACAGCAGCAACACCGCGAGTATCCCGAGCACCCACCACGAGACCGGGCGCGCCCAGGGCACCCCCACGGAGGCGGCGACGTTGTTGGCGATCCCCAGCCAGGTGAGCCACTGCAGCCCGGTGATCGTCAGCAGCGGGAGGGTCGCCAGGACCTGCACCGTCTGCGCGCCGCGGCCGACGGGCCTGACGTGTCGCGGCTCCACGGCGGCCACCGGCTCGAGCTCGTCGAGATACTCCGCGAAGTCGCCCAGGCGCGGGCGGTCATAGATGTCCCCCACGGTGACGCCGGGAAAGCGCTCCCGGACCGCCACCACCACGTGGGCGGCGGCGAGCGAGCCGCCCCCCAGGGCGAAGAAGTCCTCGTCCACCCCGGAGACGTCGGCGCCGAGGGCCGAGGACCACAGTTCGGCCACCCACGCATCGGTGCCGTCCAGCTCGGTCTCGGCGGCCGAGGTCTGCGCGAGGGGCCACGGCAGGGCCGCGCGGTCGACCTTCCCCGACGTGCGGGTGGGCAGCTCGTCGACCAGGGTCAACCGGGGGACCACACCCGCCGGCAGGCGGTCGCGCAGGATCCCGGCGGCGTCGGCGAGGTCGAAGTGCCCGGGGTCGTCGGCCACGAGGTAGGCCACGAGCACGGACTGGCCCGCGTCGGTCTTCTTGACCGCGGCGGCTCCGGCGTTCACTCCCGGCAGGGCGGACACCGCGGTGTCGACCTCGCCCAGCTCGAGACGGCGTCCACCGATCTTGACCTGGTCGTCCACGCGGCCGGTGAAGTACAGGCCGTCGGCCTCGAGGCGCACGACGTCGCCGGACCGGTAGGCGCGCTCCCACCCGAGGGTCTCCATGGGCGCGTACTTCTCGGCGTCCTTGTCCGGGTCGAGGTATCGGGCCAGTCCGACGCCACCGATCACCAGCTCGCCGGACTCGCCGTAGCCGACAGGCAGTCCCGTGGCGTCGACCACGGCCAGGTCCCATCCGTCCAGCGGCAGGCCGATCGAGACCTCACCCCTGCCGTCCAGCGGCGCCGCGCACGCCACCACGGTGGCCTCGGTCGGCCCGTAGGTGTTCCAGACCTCCCGGCCGTCTCCCGCGAGTCGCGCGGCGAGCTCGGGCGGGCAGGCCTCGCCGCCGAGGATCACCAGGCGGATGTCGGCGAGCATCTCCTCCGGCCATATCGAGGCCAGGGTCGGGACGGTGGAGATCACCGTGATCCCGCGGTCGCGCAGCCACGGGCCCAGGTCGAGCCCGGACTTGACGATCGACCGGGGCGCGGGCACCAGGCACGCCCCGTGTGCCCAGGCCAGCCACATCTCCTCGCAGGAGGCGTCGAACGCCACGGACAACCCCGCCAGCACCCGGTCGCCCGGGCCGAGCGGGGCGCCGGTGAGGAAGATCCGCGATTCGGCGTCCACGAACGCGGCCGCGCTGCGGTGGGTCACCGCCACACCCTTCGGCAGGCCGGTGGTGCCGGAGGTGAAGATGATCCAGCAGTCGTCGTCGACGGTGGGGGCCCGGTGTCGCGACGGGTCGGCCGGACGTCCGGGGTCGGTGACCCGCATCCCCTGGGCGGTGTAGACGGCCGCCACCTGCGCCTGCCCGAACACCAGCTCGGCGCGGTCGGCCGGATCGTCCACGTCCACGGGGACGTACGCCGCCCCGGCGGCGAGGGTCGACAGGATCGCCAGGTACAACTCGACGCCGCCGGAGGGCATGTGGATGCCCACCCGGTCGCCCGCCCCGACCCCCTGCTGCTGCATCCAGCGCGCCGAGGTGTGGATCTCCTCCCACACCTCGCGGTAGCTCAACACGCGCGCTCCGTCGTCGAGGCACGGGGCGTCCGGGTGACCCTGGGCCGCGGAGCCCAGAACGTCCAGCAATGTCCGGGGGCTCGGGGCCTGTGAGCTGCGAAGATACTGCTCAGGGATGGTGTGCACGTGCGGATGCTATCCCGGCCGGGTGAACTTCCCCCCACAGCGTGGGTGGAACTGGTTCTATTAACTCATGTCAGAATCTCTCCAGGGCAAGACCGTCGTGATCGTGGGAGCGGGGCCCGGTTTCGGGCGGACCCTCGCCCTGCGGGCAGCCGAACAGGGGGCGACCGTCGTCGTGGCCGCCCGCACCGCCTCCCGGCTCGACGGGATCGTCGACGAGGTCCGTGCCGCCGGTGGCACCGCGATCGCCGCCGCGGTGGACGCCACGGAGGCCGACTCCGTGCGGGCGTTGCGCGAGACCGTCGCCCAGCACACCGATGCGGTCCACGGCCTGGTCTACAGCGCGTTCGCCGTACCCAGCATGAAGCCGCTGGCCCAGACCGACCACGAGCAGATCTCGCGGGGGATCGACCTCTCGGTCCTCGGCGCGCTCCGCACCACCCAGGAGTTCACCCCGTTGCTCGAGGCGGGCGCGGAGACCCCGGACGCGGAGCAGATCGACGCCGCGCCCGCGAGCAGCTCCGTGGTGATGATGGCCTCGGCCGTCATCCACCATTCCCGCGAGCGCTACGCCGGCTACAAGATCGCCAAGACCGCCCTCGTCGCGCTGGGGCATTCCCTGGCCACCGAGCTCGGACCGCGTGGGATCCGCGTCAACACCGTGGCGCCCGGGTACATCTACGGCGAGACCCTCAAGGGGTACTTCGAACACCTGGCGGGCAAGTACGGCGGGACCGTGGAGGACGTCTACGCCCACACCGCCGAGAAGATGGACCTGCGCCGCCTGCCCGGCGAGCGCGAGATCGTCGACCCGGTGGTGTTCCTGCTCTCGGACGCCGCGTCGGCGATCACCGGCCAGACCCTCACCGTGGACTGCGGCGAGTTCCACACCTGAGGGCGAGTTCCACAGCTGAGTCCGCGCCCGCTCCCGCGTCCCCACCCCGAGGCGCGGTTCAGGGTCGGATTCGGGGTCCGTCCCGGATGTGGCGGACGCTGCGGGGGAGGAGACTGGAGGTCATCGGGGAGAGGTCCCCGGCCACCAATTTCCGACGACGACGAGGTGACACGTCATGACCTACCCTTCAGACTCCCAGCCCAGGCGACTGGCCAGGTCCGAGGACCGCTGGATCGGGGGCGTGTGCGGCGGACTGGCCGACTACTTCGGGCTGGACCCGGTGTTGGTCCGCGTCCTGTTCGTGGCCTCGCTGCTGCTGCCCGGGCCGCAGGTGCTGCTCTACGTGATCCTGTGGTTCGTCATGCCTGACGCCCGCGCCTGAGGAGGCCATGGCAGGCTGAGCGCATGAGCACTCCAGACACCTCAGCCGCGCCCGGTCAGTACTCCTCCGTCCGCATCGAGAAGGGGGTCCGGGACCCGTTCGTCGCGCAGGTGACGCTGATCGGGCCCGGCCCCCACAACGGTATGGGGCCCGACTTCTGGGCGGAGATGCCCCGTGTGATGGCGGAACTCGACGCCGATCCGGAGGTCCGCGCCGCCGTCATCGCCGGTGAGGGCCGGAACTTCTCCTACGGGTTGGATCTGATGGCGATGATGCCGCAGTTCATGGACTTCCTGCCCCAGGACAAGACCCCGGACGCCTCTCGTAACGAGCGGATCCTGGACTTCGTGGAGAACATGCGCCGCGCCATCGACTCGGTGGCGTCGGCCAAGACCCCGACTGTCGCGGCGGTCCAGGGCCGCTGCATCGGGGGCGCCGTGGACCTGATCTCCGCGTGCGACGTCCGCCACGGTGCCGCCGATTCCTCCTACTCGATCCGCGAGGTCAAGGTGGGGATCGTGGCCGACATGGGGTCGCTCGCGCGGCTGCCCCACATCATCGGCCAGGGGCTGACCCGGGAGCTCGCCCTGACCGGACGGGACATCGACGCGGAGACCGCCCTGCGCTACGGGCTGGTCACCCACGTGGCCGAGGACGCCGCCGGCGTGTTGGACTCGGCGCACGCCACCGCCGCCGAGATCGCGGGCAACCCCCCGCTCGTCGTCCGCGGGACCCGCGAGGTGTTGAACCGCGGCATCGAGGGACAGATCTACGAGAACAACCGCTACGTGGCCACGTGGAACGCGGGCTTCCTCGCCTCCGCCGACATGATGGAGGCCATCTCGGCGACGCTGGAGAAGCGCGAGGCCAGGTTCACCGGCCGCTGAGCCCCGGCGCAGACCGCCCGGCACACCCGGCCTCCTGCATCGACAAGAGCGTTCCGCACACCCGCCTCTCGGGCGATGTGTGCGGAACGCTCTTCGCGTCGTTGTGGAACGGGATGCGGCGGGCCGGGGTCAGCCGCGGTTGGGCTCGGCCTTCTCCTCGGGATGCGTGCCGTAGTTCTCGATCCCCTCGGCCACGAGCTTCTCGCCGTGGGCCTTGTCCCGCCACTCGCCGGGGGTGACGTGCTTGCCCGGCTCGAGGTCCTTGTAGTGGAGGAAGAAGTGCTCGATCGCCTTGAGCTCGTACTCCGGGACGTCGTTCACGTCCTGGATGTGCTCCCACCGCGGGTCCAGGGCCGGCACGCACAGCAGCTTGTCGTCGCCGCCGGCCTCGTCCGACATCGTGTAGACGCCCACGACGCGGGAGTTGACGATCACGCCGGGGTACACCGACTCGTCGAGCAGGACCAGCGCGTCGCACGGGTCGCCGTCGTCGGCCAGGGTGTGGTCGATGTAGCCGTAGTCGGCCGGGTAGCCCATCGAGGTGAACAGGAACCGGTCGAGGTAGATCTTCCCGGTCTCGTGGTGGATCTCGTACTTGTTGCGCGAGCCCTTGGGGATCTCGATGGTCACTTCGACGGACACTGGCGTACCTCGCTGATCGGCGTTCTCGGGACCCCGGACGCGCGCCCGGGAATTCGCGTCGAGTGTAGTAGGCCGGTGCGGCACCGGGGGCGCTCGTCGTCAGGTCGCCCGCTAGCGTGGGTGGTTGATGGCCGCTGCCCGGTCGGGTGCGGGGTGAGGCGAGTCCGGGAGGGTGGGGGTCGGTGACCGAACGGCGCGTGTGGCGGGGGCGGGGCCCGGCGTGGCGGATCGGGGTCGTCCTCGTCACCGTCGCGCTGCTGGTGGCGGGCCTCGTGGTGGCGGCACTCCTCACCGATGTCGAGGGGGAGCTGCGTGCCGGCCGGGACGTGTCCGCGTCCGCCTCGCCCCCGCCGTCGCCCGGACTCGTGGC
>NZ_JAALEB010000462.1:0-1819 GCF_014145165.1 Dietzia sp. Cai40
TCGACCACGGCCACATCTGAAAAGTTGAGGCATTGCTCACGTCGGGGCCACGATCGGGGCCCGGAAGGCGGCGGGACCATCGGGTTGACGATAGTGTGTGATCGATACCATGCACCGTGTACGAGGAGCTGTGATGACCACCACCACCATTCCCGGCCTCGAGGGTCAGGCGCCAACCGATCACGCGGAGATGCTCGCGTGGATCGCCGAGGTCGCCGAACTGACCCAGCCGGACCGGGTCGTCTTCGCCGACGGCTCCGACGAGGAGTGGGACCGCCTCACGACGGAACTGGTGGAGCACGGCACCTTCGTGAAACTCGACGAGTCCAAGAAGCCCAACTCGTTCCTCGCCCAGTCCGACCCCAAGGACGTCGCGCGGGTCGAGTCGCGGACGTTCATCTGCTCGGAGACCGCGGAGGGCGCCGGCCCCACCAACAACTGGCGGGACCCGGCCGAGATGCGCGGCCACATGACCGAGCTGTTCCGCGGCAGCATGCGTGGTCGCACGATGTACGTCGTGCCCTACTGCATGGGCCCCCTGGAGGCCGAGGACCCCAAGCTCGGCATCGAGCTCTCCGACTCCGCCTACGTCGTGGTGTCCATGAAGATCATGACCCGCATGGGCACCGCCGCGCTGGAGAAGATCGGCTCCGACGGCGCGTACGTCAAGGGCCTGCACACCGTGGGCGCCCCGCTCGAGCCCGGCCAGGAGGACGTCTCGTGGCCGTGTAACGAGGAGAAGTACATCACCCACTTCCCGGAGAGCCGGGAGATCTGGTCCTTCGGATCCGGGTACGGCGGCAACGCGCTGCTGGGCAAGAAGTGCTTCGCGCTGCGGATCGCCTCCGCCATGGCCCGCGACGAGGGCTGGATGGCCGAGCACATGCTCATCCTCAAGCTCATCTCCCCGGAGGACAAGGTCTACTTCATCGCCGCGGCCTTCCCGTCCGCGTGCGGCAAGACCAACCTCGCGATGCTGCAGCCGACCATCGAGGGCTGGCGCGCGGAGGTCGTGGGAGACGACATCGCCTGGATGCGCTTCGGCGAGGACGGCCGGCTCTACGCCGTCAACCCGGAGTACGGCTTCTTCGGCGTCGCGCCCGGCACCAACTACTCGTCCAACCCCAACGCCATGAAGACGCTGGAGGCGGGCAACTCCATCTACACCAACGTCGCCCTCACGGACGACGGCGACGTGTGGTGGGAGGACCTGGAGGGGACCCCGGACCACCTGATCGACTGGCTGGGCAACGACTGGACGCCCGTGGGCGACGGCGGGGCCGGCAACGCCGCCCACCCCAACTCCCGCTACTGCGTGCCGATCGACCAGTGCCCGGTCACGGCCGCGGAGTTCAACTCCCCCGAGGGCGTGCCGATCTCGGCCATCCTGTTCGGCGGTCGCCGCGCGGACACCGTGCCGCTGGTGAGCGAGGCCCACTCGTGGAACCACGGCGTCTACATCGGTGCCACCCTCTCCTCCGGCCAGACCGCGGCCGCGGAGGGCCAGGTCGGCGCGGTCCGCCGCGACCCGATGGCCATGCTGCCCTTCATCGGCTACAACGTCGGTGACTACTTCCAGCACTGGGTGGACATGGGCGCCCGCGGTGGCGACAAGATGCCCAAGGTCTTCCTGGTCAACTGGTTCCGCAAGGGCGCGGACGGTCGCTTCCTCTGGCCCGGGTTCGGCGAGAACAGCCGGGTCCTCAAGTGGGTCGTGGACCGCATCGAGGGCCGGGTCGAGGCGGACGAGACCGTCGCGGGCTTCACCGCCCGAGCCTCGGACATCGACCTCACCGGCCTCGACACCCCCCTCAAGGAC
>NZ_JAALEB010000463.1:0-1006 GCF_014145165.1 Dietzia sp. Cai40
ATCTTGCGCGACTCGTTGCGCAGCTTCTGCTCCTCGTCGGTCTCCTCGGACCCGTCGTCGACCAGCGCGCCCGCCATCGGCAGGACGTTGAACGCGATCGGCGCCACGTACGGCCCAGTGTCGTCCACGCTCAGCGCCCGCCCGTCGTGCACGAGCTCGTGGCCCGCGCCGATGTTGCCGGTCACCTGGTCGTTGAGCGCGTCGACGCCGGCGAGACCCGACCCGGACACGGCCTGGTAGGTGGAGACGACGAGCCGCTTGAGCCCGGCCGCGTCGTGGAGCACCTTGAGGACCGGCATCGCGGCCATGGTGGTGCAGTTGGGGTTGGCGATGATGCCCTTGGGCGGGTTCTGCGCGGCCTCGGGGTTGACCTCGGAGACGATCAGCGGGACGTCGGGGTCCTTGCGCCAGGCGCTGGAATTGTCGACGACGACGGCGCCGGCCGCCGCGAACCTCGGCGCCTGCTCCTTGGACATCGTGCCCCCGGCCGAGAACAGGGCGATGTCGATGCCCGCGAGCTCCTCGTCGGTGGTCGCGGCGGTGTCCTCGACCACGATGTCCTCGCCACGGAACGGCAGCGTGGTGCCCGCCGACCGCGCGGAGGCGAAGAACCGCACCTCGTCGGCCGGGAACTCCCGCTCCTCCAGCAGGGCGCGCATCACGCGCCCCACCTGGCCCGTGGCTCCGACTACGGCGACAGTGGTCATCTGTGAGGTCATCTCCTGGTGTGCTCGGCGGCCCGTGGGGGCTCTGGTGTCGGCCGCCCGCGGGTGGGAGCTCCACCCTGCGCTCGGGTCGGCCGATGATGGCCCAGTCTACCGGCCGCGCGAAGGCCCTCCAGCGACTCTCGTCACACCGCCCCCGCGACTCCGCAGCCCACGCCCCACCTCGCCATCGCCGACCAACGAGAAGTCTGTTCGGCTCACATCGGCCGAAAGGGAGGTGCGCGAAACGCTCTTCTCGACGGGCCGGCGGGTCCGATGCTCCACAGGACCGGCGGGTCCGA
>NZ_JAALEB010000464.1:0-2362 GCF_014145165.1 Dietzia sp. Cai40
GGCCCGCCCCGGCCCGCCCCGCGGCACGAGAACGCCCGCACCCCGAGAGGGTGCGGGCGTTCGTCGGCGAGTCGTCGTGAGTCGGGGATCGCCGACCGGAACCGGCCTGTCGGCGCTCGTCAGCCGACGCGGGAGAGCCAGGTGACCTCGGCAGCGGCGGGATGCCCGCGGAGCGGCTCCAGCGCGCGGTCCCATGCGGTGCCGAGTTCGGCGTCCACCGAGGCGTGGAACGCGGCGGGGCCTGCGGCCATGAGGTGCCGGAGCCTGTTCTCCCCGATCACCACGTCCCCGCTCGCGCCCGTCTGGCCTCGCCACATCCCGAGTTCCGGGGTGTGCGAGAAGCGTTCGCCGTCGACGAGGTCGCTCGGGTCCTCGGTGACCTCGAAGGCCAGCATCGACCACTTGGCCAGCGAATCGGCCAGGCGAGCACCGGTGCCGACCGGACCGATCCAGTCGACGATCGCCTTGCGGGCGCCCGGCTGGGCCGGCTGGTCCTCCCAACGCATGGCGGAGGACGCGTCGAGGGTGCTCGCGAGAGCCCACTCGACGTGAGGGCACAACGCGGTAGGCGCGGCATGGATGAACACCACGCCGGTCGTCGTATCCGCGAAATGGTTCAGATCAGACATCGCTTCACTCCCGACTCACTGAGGGACGTCTTCCCCAACGACCTCGCGATATCGTGTGAACGATGATTCGTATGTGGTTGTAGTACACAACTGTGCCTCAAGTGAACGAATTACACCAGCGACACTTCTGCATTCTCAGCAAAGTTACAGCACCGTAATCCCGCCGGTGTGAGTCCCCGGCGGCGTGTCGGCGAGGAGGGTGCGTCAGCCCCCGAGGGAGTCCTCCGGGCGGCTGCGACGGGTTGCGGCGTCCACCACCCTGTCCGACAACTCCGGCCACAGCGGTTTGGCCCAGTCCCCGAAGTCGCGGTCGGTGAGCACGACCAGGGCCGTCTCGATCTCGGGCTGCACCCACAGCAACGTGCCCGACTGTCCGAAGTGCCCGAAGGTCCCGGGAGAATTGTGCTGGCCGGTCCAGTGGGGATACTTGGCCTCCCGGAGTTCGAACCCCAGACCCCACGGACACGGTTTGTGCATTCCGTAACCGGGCACGACGCCGTCGAGGCCGCGGAACTGCTCGTTCACCGCCTCCTCCAGTGTCTCGGGCGCCAGGAGCCGCGGTGCCACGAGTTCGGTCGCGAAGGCGACCAGGTCGGCGAGGCTGGCCGAGGCGCCGTGTCCGGCCGAGCCCTCGAGCACCGTCGATCCCATCCCGAGCGGCTGACACACGGCCTCGGTGAGGTAGTCGGGGAAGGCGATCCCCGTGGCGTCGGCGATGTGGTCCGCGAGCACCTCGAAGCCGGCCGAGGAGTAGATGCGTCGCTCCCCCGGCCCGGCGCGCACCTTCCCGCGATCACTGAAGTCCAGACCGGATGCGTGGGCCAACAGGTGGCGGACGGTCGAGCCCTCGGGCCCGGCGGCCTCGTCGAGGGAGATCGCCTCCTCCTCGACAGCGAGGAGCGCGGCCACGGCCACTATCGGTTTGGTCACCGAGGCGAGACGGTAGACGCGGTCCTCGTCGCCACGCACGGCCAGGAGCCCCTCCGGACCGACGACCGCTGCCGAGACGTTGTCCACCGGCCAGTCCTCGACGGCCGCCAGGGCTGCGTCCAGCCGGTCTCGATCGAACTCGTCCGACATGTGATCCTCCCGGGTGATGTCAGATCGGGCCGTCGTCGGCCGGATCGTCTACAGCTGTGTGGTCAGTGTGTCAGCTCGGCGGTCACGTCCGCGGCACGTCGCGCCGACGGAACCCGACCAGCCCCGCGCCCACCAGGGCGACCGCCACAAGCAGCAGTACCGCCACCCCGATCGTGTCGACCGGCCCGACGGGGGCCCGCCCCACCGCACCGAACGGTGACCGGCGCATCTGGGACTCGGTGAGTCTGAGGGTGGGGCCCATGAACGTGACGACCGCGGAGACGGCGAACAGCGCCCAGGCCAGGGCCTGCATGCGGGGTACCCACCCGAACAGAGCTACCGACACCCCGACGAACACGAGCGCGGCCGGCACCTGCCAGGACCCGGCCGCGACGATGCGCCCCAGCGAGTCCGGGTCGTCGAGGGCGACGGAGGTGGCCAGCGCGAAGGCCGCGGAACCCGCCACCACGACCAGGACGGCGCCCGCGGCGACCACAGCGGTGTGCAGGGCCAACAGTGACCATCTCGAGCGGCCGGCCGCGAGTTCGAGCTCCAACCGTCCCGTGGTCTCCTCCCCCCGCAGTCCGCCGAGGGTCTGGAGGGCGAACCCCGCGCCGAGGATCCCGACGAACACGACGAGCATCTGCACGAGG
>NZ_JAALEB010000465.1:0-1748 GCF_014145165.1 Dietzia sp. Cai40
TTGCCGTCGCGCATGTCCTGGTACCCCTGGTTGATCTCGTCGAGCCGGTACGTCCTGGTGACCAACTCGTCGAGCTTGAGGTTCCCGGCCCGGTACTGGTGCAGCAGGTGCGGGATCTGCTTGCGCGGGCCGGTGCCACCGAAGATCGCCCCCTGCAGGGTCTTCTGCTGCATGGCCAGGTCGAGGATGGAGATCTGCGCGTCGACGGCCATCATGTCCCCCAGCCCCACGACCACGCAGCGGCGCCCCTTGCCGGTGAGCATCAGCCCGGGCAGCAGGTCCTTCCCGTCCACCACTCCCATGGTGAGCAGGACCAGGTCCGCCATGCGCCCCCAGCTGAGCTCCCCCACCAGCGCCATGGCGTCGTCCATCGAGGCACACGTGTGTGTCGCCCCGAACTCCATCGCCTTCTCCCGCTTGAACTCCACCGGGTCCACGGCCACGATGACGCGCGCCCCCGCCGCGGCGGCGCCCTGGACGGAGTTGATCCCGATCCCGCCCACGCCGACCACCACCACGACGTCGCCCTCCTTGGCCTGGCCGATCTCGGTGGCCGAGCCCCACCCCGTGCAGACACCGCATCCGAGCAGGGCGGCCTTGTCCAGGGGGATGTCCTTCTCGATCTTGACGACCGAGGACTGGTGGACGGTGACGTGCGGCGCGAAGGTGCCCAGGACGCACATGGTCGCCACGGGTTCGCCGTCGGCGGTGTGCACCCGGTAGCCGTCGTCGCTGATGGCCCGGCCGCTCAGCAGCCCGGCGCCGTTGTCACAGAGGTTCTGCAGCCCCTCGGAACAGGGCGGGCAGGTGCCGCAGGCGGGGATGAACGCCAGGACGACGTGATCCCCCACCTCGAGCCCGGTGACACCCTCTCCCACCTTGGTCACCACGCCCGCGCCCTCGTGGCCACCCATGATCGGATAGGTCTCGAACTGCAGGTCCCCCGTGAGCAGGTGCTCGTCCGAGTGGCACAGCCCCGAGGCGGCGAGTTTGACCTGCACCTCCCCCGCCTTGGGGTCGTCGATGTCGACGTCGACGATCTCCCAGGCGTCCTGCTTGGGTTCACGGATGATGGCTGCTCTGGTGCGCATGGCATTACCTCTCGGGTTGGACGTGGGCGATGTGGTGACGGTCACACATCAACGACATCGCATACGCTACGCGTCCGGCGTCGCCCAGGAGGGCGGTCGGCGCTCAAGAAATGCGGTCATCCCCTCGGCGACCTCGGCGGTGGTGAACAGGCGGGCGGTCACCCCGGCCAGGTCCTCTCCACGGGCGTCGAGATCGGCCAGCATCGGCGCCGCCAGCAGCGCCTTGTTCTCCGCCAGTCCCTGCGGTGAACAGGGCCGGAACGCGGCGACGAGCTCGTCGACGGCCGCGTCGACGTCGTCGACCGCCTCCGAGAGCAGGCCGATCCGACTCGCGTGCGCCGAGTCGAACTTCTCACCGGTCAGCAGGGCGCGTGCGAGGTCCCGTGAGTTGATCCGCGCCGCCAGCGGCACCGAGATCATGGCCGCCGCCAGACCGAGGCGGACCTCGGTGAGCGCAAACGTCGACGTCGGCCCGGCGAGGGCGAGGTCGCAGGCGGCCACCAGTCCCATCCCGCCGGCGCGGACGTGGCCGTCCACGGCGGCGATCACGGGCTTGGGGTGCGAGATGATCGCCCGGAGCAGCCCGAGGAACACCCGGGTCCGCTCGGCGGCCTGCGCCTCCGGGCTGCTCTGGTCGGCCCCGGCCGCGGAGGCCTC
>NZ_JAALEB010000466.1:0-1707 GCF_014145165.1 Dietzia sp. Cai40
CGCGGTGGCCGGGGCGCTCATGCAGGGCGCGTTCGGCAACCCGCTCGCCGAGCCCAGCGTGGTGGGGGTGTCCGCCGGGGCGGCCGTGGGCGCCGCGGCGGCGATCGTGTTCGGGCTGACCGCCTTCGGTGCCTGGACCAGCGTCGTCTGCGCTTTCGTCGCCGGCATCATCACCACCACCGCGGTGTACCTGTTCAGCCGGAGCAACGGCAGGACCGAGGTGGTCACGCTGGTCCTCACCGGCATCGCCGTGAACGCCGTCGCCGGAGCCGCGCTCGCGCTGCTCATGTTCCTCGGGGACACCCAGGCCCGCGAGGAGATCGTGTTCTGGCAACTGGGAAGCCTGAACGGCAGCCGGTGGGAGCACGTCCTGGTGGTGGCGCCTCTGGCGTTGCTCGGGCTGGTCCTGGCAGCGCGTCTGGCGCGACCTCTGGACCTGCTCGCGCTCGGAGAGCGCCCGGCCCGCCACCTGGGCGTCAACGTGGAGCGGTTGCGTGTCTTCTCGATCCTGCTGGTCGGCCTGCTCACGGCCGCTGCGGTGAGCTTCTGCGGCATCGTCGCGTTCGTCGGCCTGGTGGTGCCGCATCTCGTCCGCATGATCGCCGGGCCGGGCCACCGACTGCTGCTTCCGGCGTCGGCGCTGGGTGGTGCGGTGTGTCTGCTGGCGGCCGACCTGCTCGCCCGCACCGCCGTGAACTACGCGGAGCTGCCACTGGGGATGGTGACGGCCGCCGTCGGCGGACCGTTCTTCTTCTGGCTCCTCCACCGCACCCGTCGCACCGCAGGGGGCTGGGGATGAGCGTCACCGGGTCACGCGTACCGGTGCTGTCCGCCGAACGCGTCACGGTACGAATCGGTGGCCGGACCCTGCTCGACGCGGTCGACCTGGAGGTCTACGCAGGCGAGGTGCTGGCGCTGGTGGGCCCCAACGGTGCGGGCAAGTCCACGCTGCTCGGCGTGGTGGCGGGGGACACCGACCCGGACTCCGGCCGCACGGTGCTCGACGGCACCGATCTCCACCGGTGGCGTCTCGGCGACCTCGCCCGCCGCCGGGCCCTGCTCACCCAGGCCAACTCGGTCGCCTTCCCCTTCACCGTGCGGGAGATCGTCGCGATGGGGCGCGCCCCCTGGGCAGCGCTGCCCGAGGGGAACGACGACGAGGAGATCATCGAGGAGTCGTTGGCCGCCACCGACACCTCCTCGCTGCGGTCCCGGACCTTCCCGACCCTGTCCGGTGGAGAGAAGGCGCGCGCCTCACTGTCGAGGGCGCTCGCCCAGCGGGCCGGAGTGCTGCTCCTCGACGAACCCACCGCCGCGGTGGACCTGCGCCATCAGGAGATCGTCCTGGAGCTGGCCCGGACCGTGGCCGACGCCGGCGGGGCGGTGGTGGTGGTCCTGCACGACCTGGAGTTGGCCGCCGCGTGGTCCGACCGGCTCGTCATGATCTCCGGGGGTCGGATCCGTGCCGAGGGGCCACCCGACCGGGTCCTCACCGCCGAGCTGGTGGAAGAGGTCTATCAGCAGCCGGTTCTCGTCGACCGTCATCCCGTCACCGGGGACCTGTTGGTCACCCCGGATCGACGTCGATTCCGCACCGCCCGGACGCCGGCGGAGCCCGCGTTCCCGGCGACACTCGGGTCGGCCCTCGTCAAGGAGTTCACGTGATTCACACCCGGTCATCAACGATGCGGGCGTCCGCGATGCGGA
>NZ_JAALEB010000467.1:0-1432 GCF_014145165.1 Dietzia sp. Cai40
GACCCGCCGCCGAGGCCGCCGACCGGCGTCGCCGGGCCACCGCCGTCGTGGGCGTCGTGGCCACCCTCGCCGCACTCGCCCACGCGCAGGGGATCCCCGATCACCTGCACGAGGAGATCCGGCTGGCCTACACGGACACCGACGGCGACGGTGAGCGAGCCGACCGCTTCCCTCCCGGGCCCGAGTCCCACTACGCCGAGGTCGACAGGGTCATCCTCGAGGCGTTCCCGGGCCGGGAGAAGACCGACCTCGTCGTCGTCAGCACCGCCGACGCCTTCCTGGCCTACCACCCGTACCTGGCCTACCAGGCCGTCACCTCCCACTACGCCAACCCGCTCGGCCGGTACGACGAGCGCAACGAGGCGATGATCGGCTGGGAGGACGCCACCAGCGGCGACGAGCTGTACGCCATGATGAACGACACGCCGTGGCGGCGCCCGGACGCCGTGGTCGCCCGCCCCTCGGGTTCCGGGTACGCGCTGCGCCTGGCCGAGGACACCTACCCCAACGACCCCAACGTGCGCCGGTTGGGCGTCACCATCCCCGCCGAGGCCGTGGAGGGCCCCCACTTCGAGGTCCACGACGTCGGACCGTTCGCCGTGATCGTGGTGCGATGAGGTGACCCCACTGTGACGGCGAGCGGCGGGCGCCCCCTCGGGCTGCACCCGTACCCGGGTATGGACCGCGACCGACGGCTGGCCGTGATCACCGGCTTCCTCGGCGCGTTCCTGGCGATCCTGTCCGGTTTCCTCCCGGTCCACCAGAACACCACCGAGGTGCGCTGGACCGCCGGACCCGACTACGCCTCCGTCACCGCCCCACTGGTCTCCGGGAGACCGCTGGACCTGACCATCACCGCACCGTGTGGCCCGCTGTCGCAGGTTCCCGACGACACGATCGTGTTCTCGACCCTGCCCGAGGGCGCACCCGGTCGGATCTCCGACGGCCTCGTGGTCCAGCGCTCGGCCGACGCCGCGGGGGACCCCGCCATCGAGGTGGCGGTCCGCAACACCACCCTGCTCTCGGTCCCCCTGTCCACCCTCCGGGACCCGGCCTGCGAGTCGCTGCGGGTCCGGGCCGAGGTCGGGGTGCTGGTGGCCGAGCTCACCGGCCTGTCCGAGGACGGGGACCGGGGCGGGGACGACGACGAGAACGGGCAGGACCCGGTCAGCGCGGCCGTCCCGGGAACCATGCGACCGCAGGTGACAGGGGTGTTCACGGACCTCACGCCCACCTCCGCGCCCGAGGGGCTGGGCGGGTCGACGGTGGAGATCACCGTCGACTCCCGTTACTCCTCCAGCCCCACGGTGCTCAAGCTGGCGCTGATGGTGCTGGGGATCCTGGCGACCCTCGCCTCGGTGGTGTTCCTGCACCGCCTCGACGGGATCGACGGACGGTCCGACCGCCGGTTCGTCCCCCGCTCGTGGACCCG
>NZ_JAALEB010000468.1:0-4043 GCF_014145165.1 Dietzia sp. Cai40
GGGCACCGGATCGGCGTCTACTACCCATCGCCGGATCCCTACCTGCGACTGCTGCTCCGCGCGTTCGACGAGGCGGAGATCGTCGTCAACGGGCCCTCCGCCACCGATCTCGGCCGCACGCCCGCCGGCCGGTCCCTCACCCGGTTGCTCGGGATCAACCCGGACCTCATGCCGCGGGCCGAACTGCTCTCGATCGTGGCCGAGGGGGCGGTGACGATCCTGGACGACCACGGGGCCCCGGTCTCGTCGCGCCGCCTGGAGTTGCTCACCCGCACGCGTGTCCCCGTGATCGGCGGCGGTGACTGGGCCCGCCTGGCCGACCACCTGGCCATCGAACCGGATCCGTCCGGGCCCCGGCCCGACGCGGTGTCCCCTTCCACCGGTGTCGAGTTCACCGACTCCGACCGGGCGGCCGCCGCGGCTCTGCTGCGCCTCGTCGATCAGGTCCGGTCCGCCCTCGCCGCCCTGGACTCCGCACGGTCCTGGTCCGAGGTCGCCGCGACGGTGAACTCCATGCTCACCTCGCTCTTCCGGCAGAGCCTCGACCGGGCGGCCGTGCAGGCCGCCGTCGGTTCGCTCGCCGACCTCGACACCATCTCTCCCGCGATCACCCGCGAGCGGATCGTGGGCGCCGTGACCACGCGGCTGGACTCCCTCGCCGACCGGGTCGGCGAGGAGGGAGCGGGCGTGAGCCTGGGCCCGATCGACGACGCGGTCGGCCGGGATCTCGACACGGTGTGCGTGGTGGGCATGGCCGAGGGCCTGCTACCCGTCCTCCACCGACCCGATCCGCTCCTGCCCGAGGGCGCGGTCGACCCCTCGGCGTCCGAGCTGCTCGACGAGCGCTACCGGGTGCTCCAACTGGCACTGTCGGCGGGCTCGGCCCGACGCCTGTGCTCGTTCCCCCGCGGGTCGATGCGGGGTGGCGGACACCGCATCCCGTCGCGGTGGCTCCTGCCCACGCTGTCGCGCCTCGCCGGTCGGCGGGTCCACGCCACCAGGTGGCAGGAGGCCCTGGAGGGGTGCCCCACCGTCACCGCCGTCCCCTCCTTCCTCGACGGCGTCCTCTCCCCGCCGTCCCTCCTGGGCCCCGATCCGGCCACCACCACCGAACTGCGCCTGCGCGAACTCGCGGCCGGCGGGTGGCGGGCGGGACCGGGGGCGCCGGAGCCGCTCCTGCGGGCCCACGAGATGCGCCGGGACCGGAGGCTCGGGGTCTTCTCACGGTTCACCGGGGACGTGTCCTCGGTGAACGACCTGGTGAACGTGCTCGACACACCGGTCTCACCCACCCGCCTGGAGGACTGGGCCCAGAGTCCCTACCTGTTCTTCCTCGGCACCGTGCTGCGCGTCCGAGTCCTCGACGATCCGGCGGCGGACATCGAGATGGACCTGCGCGACTACGGCGACCTGGTCCACGCGATCCTGCAGCGATACGTGTCCGCTCGACTCGAGCTGGGGGCCGGTCCGGACCGGGACCTGCTCATGCGTGCGCTCCGGGACGAGTGCGAGAAGGCCGTCACCGGGGCCCCCGGGTTGCTCGCCCCGCTGTGGCGCCGGCGGCAGATGCTCCTGGCCGCCGAGCTCGGCCGGTGGTTCGAGGAGGACAGCGCCGATGCCGACGCGGGCTGGCGGCCCACCGCCACCGAACTCGGATTCGGACGCGAGGTCCCCGGGGGACCGACGGCCCGGATCCCGTTCGAGGTGACCACCTCCCGCGGACCGGAGACCCTGCTCCTGGCCGGATCGATCGACCGACTCGACGTCCGGGGCGGCACACAACGCGTCACCGACTACAAGACCGGGAAGCCTCCCGGGTCGGAGCAACGCCCGAGCGAGGAGGACCCCACCGTGTCCGGCACCCGGTTCCAGCTCCCCCTCTACGCCGCGGCCGCCGCCACCGCCCGGGACGTGCCGGTGAGCGAGGTCCGCTACTGGTACTGCACCGAGCGCGGTGGGTTCGAGCAGATCTCCCTCGCCGTCTCGGACACCGTCATGGACCGGGTCCGCTCGGACGTCGGGAACCTGGTCGACGCCATCCAACGGGGCTGGTTCCCCCTCAAGGGCGGACGCGGGTCCTCCCGTGATCTGGCCGACCTCCTCGGGGGAACGGACCTGGACCGCACATGGGAGCGACTGTCCGGGCGGGAGCCATTGGCGTCCCACCCCGCGTTCGTCGGCATCGTCGCCGGCGACACCACCGAGACCCGATCGGAGTCAGCCTCATGAGCGTGCTCCACGACCAACCCGCCCGGGACCGGGTCGAGCGCGACACCACCGCCACCCTGTTCGTCGAGGCCGGGGCCGGCACCGGCAAGACCCACGCCCTGGTCGGCCGGCTCAGCACCCTCCTGCTCACCGACGGTGTGCCCGTGGACCGGATCGCCGCGATCACCTTCACCGAGAAGGCGGCCGCCGAGTTGCGTGACCGGCTCCGCGTCCATCTGGTGGACCGACGGGACGCCGGCGACCAGCGCGCGGACGCCGCGCTCGCCGGGCTCGACACCGCCGCGATCGGGACCCTGCACTCGTTCGCCCTGCGCCTGCTCTCCGAGAATCCGCTGGAGGCCGGGATCCCGCCGAGGGTGACCGCCCAGCAGGACACCGCCGAGGCCACGGCCGTGGACGCCATGTGGCAGGAATGCGCGACCGTCCTGTTCGGCGGCGACCGGGACGGTTCGCGCTCCGGCGTCCTGGCCCGGGCCGTCGACGACCTGCTCGACGCCGGCGTCGGCACGCCCGCCTTCCGCGAGATGGTCGAGGCGCTGCACCGCGACTGGGACCGGCTCCCCAGCGGCCCTCTCCACTCCGGCGGGTCTCCCGACTCCGAGCTGCCCGACTCTCCCGATCTCGGCGAGATCGTCGCCGCGATCGGGTCGATCACCGGGTGGCGCGAGTCCTGCGTGGACGAGACGGACAAGCTCTACCAGACCCTCGCCGGCCACGAGGCGTGGCTGACGGACCTGCAGGCGGCGGCCACGGATCGGACGGCGTCACCGACCTGGGTCGAACTCCTCGGCAAGCCCATGACCGCAGGCCGGGGAGGCCGCGCCGCCGCCTGGGGGGACAAGGCCACCGTCGACGCCATCAAAGAGGAGATCAGGCGACTGCCCTCGATCTGCACCGAGGTCCTGTCCGCCCACTGGCGCCCACGCATCGCGATCATCCTGGACGCCCTCATCCCGGTCATCCGCAGACATGCCGACGACCGTCGCAGGCACGGCACGTTGCAGTTCCACGACCAGCTCGTGCTCGCCCGCGAGTTGCTGCAGGACCGGGACGTCCGGGACCGGGTCAGGGCCCGGTACACCCGGATCCTCATCGACGAGTTCCAGGACACCGACCCCATCCAGCTCGACCTCGCCACGCTCCTCACCGCCGAGGAACAGACGGACGGCACCGGGTCGGTATCAGTGTCAGGGACCGGCAGGCTCTTCACCGTCGGTGACCCCAAACAGTCCGTCTACCGTTTCCGGCGGGCCGACATCTCCACCTACCTGCGAGCGCAGCGCGGGGACGGAGTCGAGGTCGAACGCCTGAGCACCAACTTCCGGTGTTCGCGGGCGGTGCTCGACTGGGTCAACGAGGTGTTCTCGGAAGTACTCCTCGCCGCGGAGGGAGTGCAGCCCGACTACCGGGAACTGGAACCGGGTCCCGACCGGCCTCCGTTCGACCCCGCGCACGGCCCCCGCCCGTTCGTGTTCCGCACCGAGGACGTCCCCGAGCTTCCCGATCACTGTCCGCCGGACGCGAACGATGATGCACGACGCCACTGGACCGAGGCCTCCGATGTGGCCCGCGTGATCGCGACCGCCGTCCGCGAGCAGTGGACACACGAGTCCAGGGACGGCGGTCACACCCCGCTCCGCCTCGGGGACATCGCGATCCTGTTGCCCTCGCGGAGTTCGCTGCCCATGATCGAGAAGTGCCTCGACCACGCCGGGATCGATTTCCGGACCGAGGCGTCGTCCATCGTCTACGGCACCCCGGAGATCCGCGACCTCCTCCTCTCCGTGCGGGCCGTGGCCAACAGCGCCGACGAG
>NZ_JAALEB010000469.1:0-4567 GCF_014145165.1 Dietzia sp. Cai40
GCCGACCGCCGCGGTGGGGCGTCCCGCGGTGAGTCGCGCGGTGGCGGACGGCAGTTCGACGACCGGCGATCCGCCGGTCGCCCCGGTCAGGACGCCCGCCAGGCAGCGCGGGTCGACGAACCGGCCCTCCCCGACGAGATCGAGGCCGCAGATCTCGACATGGAGATCAGGCGGGACCTCCGTGGGCTGGACAAGGCGAACGCCGAGCTGGTGGCTCGGCACCTGGTCGCGGCGATGCATTTCGTGGACGACGATCCCGAGCTGGCCCTCGCCCACGGGCGGGCCGCGAAGAATCGCGCCGGGCGGATAGGCGTCGTCCGGGAGACCCTCGGAGTGCTCGCCTACCGGGCCCGTGAGTGGTCCGAGGCCCTCGGGGAACTGCGTGCGGCCCGACGGATCTCGGGAGGTCCCGGTCTGCTCGCGATGATGGCCGACTGCGAGCGGGGTCTCGAGCGCCCGCAGAAGGCCATCGAGCTCGCCCGGGGGGAGGAGTCCCGCCAGGTCTCCGGTGAGGACCTCGTGGAACTGCGCATCGTCGAAGCCGGTGCGCGGGTGGACATGGGCCAGCTCGATGCCGCCCTGGTGACCCTCCAGGACGCCGGAGCCGATCCGGCGGCGGTGGGCGAGGAGGCGGCACGGTTGGACTACGCGTACGCGGAGGTGCTGCTGGCGTCCGGTCGGAAGGACGAGGCCGCCGCATGGTTTGGCCATGCGGTGGCGGCCGACCCTGACCATCACACGGACGCGGAGTCGCGCCTGGCGGAGCTCGAGGACTGACCCCGGTGTCACCAGCCACTCTGTCGGATCTGCACGACGCACTTCTCGTGGACCTCGACGGGACGCTCATCCGCGGTTCCGAGCCCGTACCGGGCGCGGCCGAGGCACTGGACGCCTCGGGGCTCCCGGTGGTCTACGTGACCAACAACGCGAGCCGTGCTCCCGCCGACACCGCGGCACACCTCCGCGACCTGGGTTTCACCGCCCGCGCGTCCGACGTCATGACGAGTGCCCAGGCGGCGGTGATGATGTTGGTCGATCACGTCGACGCCGGCGCGAGGGTTCTCGTGGTGGGCCACGACAGCTTCCGCGACCTCGCCAGGGAGGCGGGCTATGAGGTCGTCCTCTCGGCCGACGACCATCCGGAGGTGGTCCTCCAGGGGCTGTCCCGCGAGCTGACCTGGGGCGACCTCGCCGAGGGGTGCCTCGCGATCCGCCGTGGGGTTCCGTGGGTGGCCTCCAACACCGACACGACGCTACCCACCGAGCGGGGCCTGCTCCCCGGCAACGGCTCGCTGGTCGCGGCGCTTCGTGCGGCGACGGACCGCGAACCCGTCGTGGCGGGGAAACCGGCCGCCGGGGTGCTCAGGGCCGCCGCCGACCTCGTCGGCGCGACGCGTCCACTGGTCATCGGCGACAGGCTCGACACCGACATCGAAGGGGCGGTCGCGGCCGACATGCCCTCACTTCTGGTCCTGACCGGTGTCCACGGGACGGCCGACCTGCTGGTCGCCGAGGAGCGTCGTCGCGCCACTCACCTGGCCCGGGACCTCTCGGCGCTCGCGGCGCCGCCCGAGTCGAGTCATATCGAGTCGGCCGCCGGACTCGACGCGAGGGTGCTGGACGGGTCTCTTCACCTGCAGGGGATCCCGGAGACGTTGAGTGGCGTCGACCTCGCGCGCAGCGTCATCCGTCAGGCGTGGCTGCACGGGGTGACCGCACTCGCGGATCCCGGTGACGGTGCGCGGTCGCGGCTCGCCGATGCGGGACTCGTCGTGGGCTAGCGTGGTCCGCGTGAGCACTCCCGGACCGACACCACTTCCAGGCCCCGTGGGCCCGGACGTCGACGAGCTCCGCTCGGCGTTCGACGATCTCCTCGCCGACTCCGTCGGGCCGTCGACGGCCGACGGCGATGACGGCGGGGTGGTCCGCGACGATCAGGTCCGGGCCCTGGACGCCGCTCATGACCTGCTCGCCCGAGCGCTCTCCGTCCTGGACGCCGCCCGCTGATGGCGGTCACACGGAGGCGCCTGGACGCCGAGCTGGTCCGCCGCAGGATGTGTGACAGTCGGGAACGGGCCCGGGACCTCATCGGCTCCGGGCGTGTGATCGTCAACGGGGTGGCGGCCAGCAAACCCGCGACCCAGGTGGAGCCCACCACCTCGATCGCGCTCGCCGCGTCGAACGAACCGGACTGGGCCTCCCGGGGAGCCCACAAACTCATCGGTGCGCTGGACGCCTTCGGTGTGCGCGTCGACGGTGCGCGCTGTCTCGACGCCGGTGCCTCCACGGGAGGCTTCACCGACGTTCTGCTCTCACGTGGTGCCGCCCGCGTCGAGGCGGTGGACGTGGGCTACGGGCAACTCGTGTGGCGCCTGCGCAGCGACGGTCGCGTCGGGGTCCACGACAAGACCAACGTGCGATCCCTCACTCCCGAGGACATCGGGGGCGAGGTGGACGTGGTGGTCTCGGACCTGTCCTTCATCTCCCTCCCGCTCGTCCTGCCCGCACTGACCGCGTGCGTCCGCACCGGTGGGGATCTGCTGCCGATGGTCAAACCGCAGTTCGAGGTGGGCCGCGAGCGGGTCGGCCAGGGTGGCGTCGTCCGCGACCCCGCCCTCCGGATCGAGGCGGTCACGGGTGTCGCGCGCGCCGCTGCGGCGCTCGGTCTGGAGGCCCTCGGCTGCGTGGCCAGCCCGCTCCCGGGGCCGTCCGGGAACGTCGAGTACTTCCTCCATCTCCGCAAGAACGGGTCGGGCGCCCCGGTGGAGCTGACACACCAGGCGTCGGACGCCATCCACCGCGCCGTGGAGGAGGGGCCGAGATGACGGACATGACAGGTCAGGGGACGCCCCGCCGGATCCTGCTCGAGGCCAATATCGAGCGGCCGGACATCGTCGCCATCGTCGCCCAGGTCGTCGACGCCTGCGCGAACCGGGGGATCGCGGTGCGGATGCTCGCCGACACGAGTGAGAACGTCGCCACGGGGACGGGCGTGGACTCGGTCGCCGACACTCCGCACGCCGCCGACGGGTGCGAGCTCGTCCTGGTCCTGGGTGGGGACGGGACGTTCCTGCGGGCGTGTCAGTACGCCACCGCGGCCGATGTGCCGGTGCTGGGGGTCAACCTCGGGCATGTCGGGTTCCTCGCCGAGTCGGAGGTCTCCTCGCTGCACGGGGTCGTCGAACAGATCGCCGACCGGGACTACCGGGTGGTCGAGCGCATGACGGTCGAGGCCACCGTCATGCACGGGGACACCGTCCTCGGCCACGACTGGGCGCTCAACGAGGTGAGTATCGAGAAGGTCTCCCGGCAGGGCGTCCTCGAGGCGTCGGTCGAGATCGATGGGCGACCGGTGAGCGACTACGGGTGCGACGGCATGCTCGTGTCGACCCCGACCGGGTCGACGGCCTACGCGTTCTCCGCGGGAGGGCCGATCGTCTGGCCGGAGCTCGACGCGATCCTGGTGGTCCCGAACAACGCCCATGCCCTGTTCGCCCGGCCCATGGTGGTGGCGCCGAGTTCGCGTGTCGCCGTGGAGACCGGGACCCGGTCGGGGCCCGCGGTGGTCGTGCTCGACGGGCGGCGGCTGGTCGACGCCCCCGCCGGTAGCCGCGTGGAGGTGGTGCGCGGCCGGAGGCCGGTCAAGTGGGTGCGATTGGACGACTCACCGTTCACGGACCGACTGGTGACCAAGTTCGAACTCCCGGTGACCGGGTGGCGTGGCCGGTCCGCCGCCCGCCCCCTCCCCTAGGGTGGGTGCGTGCTCACGGAACTTCGGATCAGCGGACTCGGCGTCATCGACGAGGCCGTGGCCGATTTCGCCCCGGGCCTGTCGGTCCTGACCGGTGAGACCGGCGCCGGCAAGACCATGGTCGTCACCGGTCTGAGGCTTCTGGCCGGGGGGCGCGCCGATCCGGGCCGGGTTCGCCGCGGTGCCGACAAGGCCGTGGTGGAGGGGCGGTTCGACCTGGCCGCCGCGGCGACGATGGCTTCCGAGGACAGAGAGCAGCTCGACAGACTCCTCGAGGAGGCGGACGTTGAGCTCGACGAGGACGGGACGGTGATCGCGGCCCGCCGGGTCGGCGCCGACGGACGCTCCCGGGCCCGGTTGGGTGGTCGGTCGGTGCCCGCCGGCACCCTGGCCCGGTTCTGTTCCCCGGTACTCGCGGTCCACGGCCAGAACGACCAGCTCCGGCTCCTGCGTCCGGACCGGCAGCGCGAGGCGGTCGACTCCCACGGGGGCGAGCGGGCGCGGGTCGCACTCAGGGCGTACCGGGAGACCTTCCACCGGTGGCGTGAGGCCGAGAGGTCGCTGGCAGAGCGCACGGGGCGCGCCCGCGAGCTGGCCCGCGAGGCCGACCTGCTGCGCCACGGGCTCGACGAGATCGACGCCCTGGACCCCAGACCGGGGGAGGAGGCCGAGCTCGACGCGGTCATCCGGCGTCTCACCGACTCGGAGGAGTTGCGTGAGGTGGCCGGGCAGGCGCACGAGACCCTGACGGGAGACGGAGAGACCGCGGAGCCGGTCGTCAACGTCCTGGATCAATTGCGGCAGCGGCTCGCGGGG
>NZ_JAALEB010000046.1:0-23581 GCF_014145165.1 Dietzia sp. Cai40
GGATCCCCCTGGCCGGAGGGTCAGGAGATTCCTCAGCAGTTCGTCCCGCGCACCGAGCAGTGGCTGCGGATGGACGACGACCTCGAGGGCGGGTCCCTCGAGGCGGCGCTCGACGGGGTGAGGTCGGCGGTGGCGGACGCCGACCCGTCGCTGGCGGTCACCGAGACGTTCGCCTCCCGCGACCAGATCGCGGGCTCCGTCCGGACCGTGCTCACGTCCAGTTCGCTCCTGCTGGCGGTGGCGGTGGCGCTCGCACTGGTGGGAGTGGTCAACACGCTCACGCTCGCGGTCCGGGAGCGGACGCGCGAGATCGGGTTGCTCCGCGGCGTGGGCGTCACCCGGACCGGCGTGTGGCTGATGCTCGTCGCGGAGACCGCACTGGTGGCGGCGAGCGCCTCGGCACTCGGGGTGGTCCTGGGTGCGGCGTTCGGCAGGCTCGGCGCGGTCGCCATGGTGGGCCCCGGGATCGCCGGTAACATCGCGCCACCGGTGACCGATCTGATCACGGTGGGAGTCGGTGGGCTCGGGGCCGCCGTCCTCGCCGCCGCCGTGGCCTCACTCGGCGCGGTCCGCACGCGGGCGGCCGGCATCTGACCCCCGGCATGACGTGTTCCACAGCGTCGACCGGTAGCCATCCTTTGACGGAACTGAGACACTATCGTTATGCAAATTCGGGTGCTCCTGTCCGCCGGCGCGATCGCGCTGGTGGCGGCGTCGTGCGCACAGCCGGATCCGCAGGTCCTGTCGGAAGCCCCGGGGTCCGCCTCTGCCACCGAACTGACCTCCGCGGCCGAACCGACCGAGCGCGAGACCCAACCGGGTCGCTTCATCGCGCGGTGCGCGACCGAGGCCGACGGCGGCACCCCCGGGATGACCGTCTTCACGGACGGTAGCCAGAGCGTCACCGACCACTGCCTCAGCCGCTATTACATCGGGGTGCAGCCCGCCCCGGGTGCGCTGTACGTCGCCGACGACGAGACGGGGACCTACGCTCCTCCCCGCCAGCCCGCGGCGGGCACCCCGACCACCCAGTGGACTCCGGCCCAACCGCGGACGGACGTCGGTGTGCAGGATCCGTGGTTCGACGCCGACGAGCCCGACGGGGACCCGGACGAGCCGACGGAGAACGGTCCGGGCGACGGCACCACCGAGGAGACGACACCGGGCACGCCGGTGACCCCACCGGAGGGCACGACGCCGCCGACCACCTCACCGACCAGCCCGCCCACCTCTCCCGGAGGCACGGAGCCCTCCACCCCGGGCGAGGTCGAGACCACCACGACCGGGGGACAGGTCAGCCAACCCACCACCGGATCCACGGAACCGGCGCCGACAGAGGTGCCGACCGCGCCCGGAACCGTCGAGTCCGAACCCCCGGCAGCCCAGAACTCGGTCCTGCCGCCGTTCGGGTGGAGGGGTTCGTTCGGGTCGGAGCAGCTCCCGGCGCTGCCCTGGCCCGCACCGACCAGCTAGGTCAGGCCTCGTCCATCCGACGACGCAGGTCCTCGCGCTTGGCCCGCCGGTCGGCGTCGACCGCCGAGATGTCGGAGTTGATCTCCGCGCGCAGGCGGGTGAACAGGATCATGGACAACGGTAGCGCGACCACCACCGAGAGTATCGCCGCGACGAGCACCGGGACGTCCACCCCGGCGAGGCGGCCGATCCCTATGATGACCAGGGTCAACGCCACGACCATCAGCAGTCTCAACACGGTGTAGAACATCATGTTGCGGGCCAGCCGTGCGCCGGGCCTGGTTCCGGTGGTCACCTGTGCCGGGATTGCCGACTCGTCTCGCTCGCTCATGAACACCAGGATACGTATCGTGGTGCGAAGGAGGTTCGAGTGATCTGGCTGTTCGCACTCATCGGTGTGGTGACCGTGGCAATCCTGCTGTGGCGGGCCTTCGGGCCCGGTTCACGGCCGGCCCCGCCGCGCGTGATCGCACCGGACGACGACCCTGATTTCCTACGGGATCTCGACGGGCGTAAACCCCTGGACCCCTAGCGGGCCAGGAGATCGACGATCGAGTCGACCGCGTGGCTGATCTGCGCCCCGGTCCGGTCGAAGACCTCGGGCTCGCGGCCGATCGGGTCCTCGATGTCCCACGCCGGGTCGTCGGTGTCCACGCCGAGTCGGGCCCGCGCCAGCCCCGCGAGGGTCAGCGCCCGGTCGGCGTCGGCGAGGTGGGCCGCCTCCAGCAGCGTGTAGGTCTTCTTCCACAGCAGCGGGGCCATCTCCTGCACGGCGTCACGGTGGGCCCGTGTCGCGGTGAGGACCAGATCGTGACCCTGCAGGAGTCGCGGCGTGAGCAGACGGGAGGCGAACCCCTCGGCGTCGCCGCCGTGGGCCCCGAGTACCCGGCGGGTCTCGGGGTGGATCGCCACACCGTTGACCGCCCTCGTCCCCGCGGAATCCGCGACCACGTCGAGACCCGCGTGCGCGGCTCGCACGGAGAGCAGCCGCTCGGCCAGCGGTGACCGACACATGTTGCCGGTACAGACCGTCATCACCGAGATCGCCATGGCGCAGATCCTAGTGGGAGGCCCCCACGACGACGGCCCGGCAGGTCACCGCCCGGAACTCCCGGGCGGGCGTCACTCGCCGCGCCACTGCGGGGCGCGCTTGTCCAGGAACGCGGTCATGCCCTCCTGCGCGTCGCACGTGACCGCGTTGGTGGCCATGGTCTCGGCCATCTCGCGGTACGCCTCGCCCTGCGGGAGGTCGATCTGCCGGTAGAAGGCCTGCTTGCCGATCTGCAGGGTCAACGGGCTGGCGTCGGCGATCCGGGTGGCCAGCTCGTCGACACGGGCCCGGAGCCGGTCGGCGGGGACCGCCTCGTTGACCAGGCCCCACTCGACCGCGGTGGCGGCGTCGATCGTCTCACCGGTCAGGAGCATCTGGAGTGCGCGCTTGCGGCCGATGTTCCGCGAGACCGCCACCATGGGGGTCGAGCAGAACAGGCCGATCCTCACGCCCGGGGTGCCGAACCTCGCGGTGTCGACGGCCACGGCGAGGTCGCAGGTCGCCACGAGCTGACACCCGGCGGCGATGGCGTGGCCCTGCACCTCCGCGATCACGGGCTGGCGGATGGCCTGGATCGACTCCATGAGCTCGACGCAGGTGTCGAAGACCTCACGCTCCTCGTCGAGGGTGCGGTCGATCATCTCACCGATCTCGTGCCCGGCGGACAGCGCCGGGCCCGACCCCGTCACCACCACCACGCCGCACGACGGGTCGTCACCGAGGTCGCGGATGGCGGCGGTGGCCTCGCGCATCATCCGCAACGACAGGGGGTTGCGGCGCTCGGGCCGGTCGAGGGTCACGCGCGCGATCGGACCGCTGCGCTCGACGAGGACGTACGGGGTGCTCACTGGGGCCTCCGGGAGGGACGGGAGTGCGTGTCCCCCGGTTCTACCCCGCCGGACGGGTCCGTGGCGCGGGAGTGGGGACCGACGCCCCCGATGGAGGTCGGGACCGCGGCGCCCCGGGGCCACCTCGCCGGGACTACCGGGCCGGGGGTTATCGAGCCGGGACCGGGTGCTCGCCTCCACACCACTTCTCGGCGGGCACGGCCGCCTTGACCTGGTCGACGTGCTGACCACAGCCGTCCCAGGTGGTCTTGCCGCAGACGGAACAGGCGACGGGATAACACATGGCGTCCTCCTTCATGGGGTTCTCGACCCGACAGGGCGTCGTTCGATACCCCCTAGGGTATGTCAGTCCGCGTTCGGGCGCCACTCCTCGTCCACCCGCGCGGTGGCCTCGCGCAGACGCTCCACGTGAGCCTCGCAGTCCTCCCATCGCGGCAGGCGCCCCGCGGCCGCGACGTCGAGCAGACTCGGGGCGTCGCGGTCCTTCTGGCTCATCACGTGCGTGACCGGGGTGCCGTCGAGCGCGACGGAGGGCCAGTCGATCGCGATGTGGGAGTCGAACGCGTCCACCGCGTGCTCGGCACCCGGTCGCCACCCCTCCGAGCACAGGTACATGACCGTGGACTGCGGCTCCAGCGAGAGGAATCCGTGCGCCACGCCCTCGGGGACGTAGATCGACCGCTGGTCGCTCGAATCGAGGACCACCCCGGACCACTCACCGAACGTGGGCGACCCCACCCGCACGTCCACCACGACGTCGAACACCGTCCCGGACGGGCACATCACGTACTTGGCCTGCCCGGGCGGCACGTCGGCGTAGTGCAGGCCGCGCAGGACCCCCTCCCCCGAGACCGACACGTTGACCTGTGCGAGGTCGAAACGGTGCCCGGTCAGGCGGCGGAAGGTCGGGTCGGTGAACGCCTCGTGGAAGACCCCGCGGTCGTCCGAGATCCGGCGGGGGGTGATCTCCCACGCCCCCGTCACACTCAGCTCGCGTAGCTGCACCGGCGGTCCCGCCTTCCTGGTCAACTGACTTCGATCCCGCCCACCCTAGCGGGACACGCCGCGGCCGCCCGAGTGCGTCAACCCCTCATGGCGCCGACGATCTGGCCTGCCGTCCACTCCCCGATCAGCAGGCAGTCCATCGCCGAGTCGTGCAGGGCCGCGTCCTCGCGCCACCCGGTCACGACGAACTGGAAGACATAGGTCGCCTCGTCGTCGCTCCATCCCACGATCAGGCTCGAGGTGGCCATCTCGCCGGGCTCGGCCGTGTAGGTGCCGCGGAGGTAGCGGTAGATGCTGCGTACGGCGCCGGCGTCCTCGTCCCCCTCGCCCGCGACCTCCTCCAGCACCGTCCAGTCGGACAGGACCTCCGCGGTGGCGACGATCATGGTCACCGCGTCGTCGGTGGACATCGCGGGCGCCACGCGGGCGCAGGTGGCCACGGCGTTGGGCGAGAAGCCGTCGCGGTGGGCCCCCGGGTCCACGTAGATCACCGCCGACGGCTCCGGCGACTCGATCCGCTGCCACGGCGGGTTGTCCACCCACGTCAGCGGTTGCGCGGCCACCGCCATCGGGGGGCTCGCCTCGAGCGAGCGGCCGGTCGAGGCGCAGAACTCCTGGATGGAGGACATGTCAGCCCTGCAGTCCCGCGCCGACGATGTGCGCCCCGCCGTCCACGACGAGCGTCTGCCCGGTGATCCAGTGGGCGTCGTCGGAGAGCAGGAACGACACCGGGCCGGCGATGTCGTCCGGCACCCCCAACCGGCCCGCCGGCAGTGCCGCGGACATCTGCTCCTCGCGGCCGGAGTAGAGGGCCTCGGCGAATCGTGTCTTGACCACCCCCGGCGCCACCGCGTTGACGCGGACGGCGGGGCCGACCTCCACCGCGAGTTCCTGCGTCAGGCGCATGACCAGTGCCTTGGTGGCGCCGTACCACCCGATGCCCGGCGAGGGTGCCAGTCCCGCGATCGAGGCCACGTTGACCACCGCCCCGCCGCGCTCACCGAGACCCGAGTGATAGACCTTCTGCGTCCACGCCAGGGTGCCCAGTGCGTTGACCTCGGTGATCTTGCGGGCGGCCGCCAGGTCCACGTCGACCGTCCGACCGAAGACGGGATTGATGCCGGTGTTGTTGACCAGCAGGTCCACCGGCCCGAACGCCTCCTCGGCCCGGGCCACCACCTCGCGCTGGTGATCCTCGTCGTCGGACTTCCCCGCCACCGCGAGCACCCGGTCCGGCGCACCCAGTTCGGCGACCGCCTCGTCGAGGCCCTCCTGCCCGCGGGCGGTGATCACCACGGACGCACCCTCGGACAGCAGTCGCCGCGCGATCCCCAGACCGATCCCACGGCTGGCGCCGGTGACGAGAGCGGTCCTGCCCGCGAAGCGGTCGGGCACGACGGGGCCGGTGCGGGGGGTGGGAAGGGGGGAAGGGCTCACGTGTCGTCTCCTGGTGCGGTTCGGGGCTCTCGGGTGTGCACTGCCAGCCTAGAGGCCGTGTCCCCGTCATACGTTCACGGGATTTTCTCAGCCCGCCCCCAGGGAATACCGGCCGACGGGCGGGACGGGAGTTACAGTCGTCGTCAGGACTCAACCGGCCGTCACGCACGGCGCAACTACCCCAGGGCGTGCCCATGTCACCACTTGATCCACGCGGTGCGGCGGACACCCCCGTGTGCTCGATCCTCGACATCCCGGGGCCCCGCTGGTTCCACCCGGGCGACCCGATCTGGCGTGTCCACGGCGACGCGGCCACCCCGATCGGCGTGACCACCGGACTGCTCATGCTGGCCGCCAACCCCGCCTTCGCGGCCGCGCTCACCGCCGCTGACGCGGTCGAGAACCCCTGGTCCGCGGACGGCTACCTGCACGACCTCATCGAGATCACCACGTTCGGCACGGTCGACGACGCCATGGTGACGATCCAGAACTCACACCGCGACCGCTCCACCTTCTCCGGCACCACCGAGCACGGCCAGTACTACTACGGTTCGGATCCGGAGCTCATGGAGTGGGCGCACGCCGCCATCACGTGGGCACTGCTCGCCGCGTACCAGCGCTTCGCGGCGCGGCCGCTCACCCCGGCCGAGTCCGACCGATACGTCAGCCAGACGGCCGGCATCGGGCACCTGCACGGCTGCCGCGTCTCGCCCACGACCGTCCGCGAACTCGAGCAGCTGCTCCGTTCCTCCCGGGACCGCGCCCGTGCGACCTCCGCTGGTCAGCGGGCCGCGACCCGGCTCCGCGAGACGGCTCGCGCGTGCAAGGGGCTCGTCGGAACGTCAGTCACGGCCCACCGCTCGTGCATCACGGTGGTCCACGCCGCCGCCAGTCTCGTCCCCTCCGACGTGCGTCGGGCTCTCGACCTGCCGCACCGCCCCATGGACCGCACCGCCGTCTTCGGCCGGATCTCGAGGGCCCACGAGGGGCTGGGGGCTCCGATGCTCACCACCCGCGCACCCATCGCCGCGCCGTCCGCCATGCGAGCGCGACCCGCCTGACCCGCGACCCGGTCCGCGCACTGGCGCCATCTACGGCCGCCAACAGTCGCCGCTACCAGTCGCCGCTACCAGTGACCGTTGACCCGGCCCTTGGCGAACCCCGCGATCTCCCAGACCAGGTGCACCGGGAGCATGGGCCAGTCGATGCGCTCGATCGGCGTCATCCGCACCTCCATTCCGGTGGCGGCGCGCATCCACCGACCGGCCCGCAGTGTGTGCGGACGATTGGTGACGACGAGAATGCGCTCCCAGCTCCGGGCCCGCGCGATCGCGGCGACCGCGTGGGCCTCCCCCCACGTCGTCCGTGGCTCGGGGGCGAAGCACACCACCTCGGCCCCGTCGGGGCGATCCGCGCCGGTGCACAGCCGGCGGGCCCTGCGCTCGGAGTCGCCACCCGGGTTGGACACCAGCAGCGTGTCGGCGTACCCCGCCTCCACCAGGTCTCGGGCATAGGCGTGCCGTCCGTCATCCGCGCCGGCGAGCATGACCACGGCGTCGGCGCGGACCGGATCCTCCCCGCGGGGCTGCAGCAGGTACACGCCCCAGGCGGTGAGGGCGAGGGCGGTGATGATGCCGATCGCACCTGCCGCGAGGGCCGCGCGGCGGAGGCGTGGACCGAAGCGCGGATGGGTCATGCGCGCAGGGTTGCCGGTCGCCTCACCGGTCACCTCCGCCGCGCGCGACCCGTGCGTGTTCGGCGATGGCGCTGGTGAGGTCGGCCCGCCAGTCCGGTAGCGGTGAGAGTCCCGCCGCCTGCCATGAGGTATCGGACAGCACGGAGAACGCCGGCCTCGGTGCCGGGCGTGGGAACTCGTCCGAACGGCAGGGACGGACCCGGTCCGGATCGGCGCCGTACCGGCTGAACACCTCGCGGGCGAGCTCCCACCACGTCGCGCGCCCGCCTCCGGCCCCGTGCAGGGTGAGCCCTCGGGTGTCGACCCGACCGGCCCTCTCGGCGGCCAGCATCTCCAGCAGACCGCCGGCGAGGGCCTGCGTATAGGTGGGCGAGCCCCACTGGTCGTCGACCACGTTGAGCGTGTCTCGCTCGCGCTCCAGTCGGACCATGGTGGCCACGAAGTCGCTGCCGGACAGGCCGAGGGACTCGCGTTGCGGGCCGGTGTAGAGCCACGCGGTGCGGATGACGGTCGCTTCCGGGTGCGAAGCCAGCACAGCCCGCTCCCCCGCCAGCTTGGTCCGCCCGTACGCCGTGGTGGGGGCGGTCGGGTCCGTGGGCTCGAGCGCCGGAGCGGTGGCCGGGTCACCTCCTCCGGGGATCTCGCCGGAGAAGACGTAGTCAGTACTGATGTGGACCATCCGGATTCCGCGCTCCCGGCACGCTGCGGCGAGCTCCTCGGCGCCGACGGTGTTGATCGCCCGGGCCCCCGCCTCGTCGGCTTCGGCGCCGTCGACATCGGTGTACGCGGCCGCGTTGATCACCACCTCCGGCGAGAAGCGGTCCAGGGCGGCGGACATCGACGCAGGATCGGTGATGTCCAGTTCGTCACGGCCCGGGGCGTCGGCCACCCCGGAGAGCGCGTGCCCGAGCTGCCCGCCTCCGCCGGTGACGAGGACCCGCGGCAGCCCGGCGGGGCGCAAGGGCTCGCCCGCCCCCTCTGCAGCCGCTCCCCCCTCTGCATCCGCTCCCCCCTCTGCACTCCCGCGTGCACCGCTGCTCAGGCGTGCGTGCATCGGGGGGAGCGGCTGTGCAGGCTGATCGTCCGGATGGCCGCCGCTCACCACTGCCGACCCTTTTCGCGGCGGAGCACGTCGAGCAGGTAGGCCCCGTACCCCGATTTCCTGAGGTCGTGGGCGCGGTCGGTGAGCTCGTCGTCGTCGAGATACCCCATCCGCCACGCCACCTCCTCCGGGCAGCCGATCTTCAGGCCCTGCCGGTCCTCGATGGTCCGGACGTAGTTGCCCGCGTCGAGCAGAGAGTCGTGGGTGCCGGTGTCCAGCCAGGCGGTTCCACGCGGGAGCACCTCGACCTGTAGGCGGCCGGCCTCGAGATAGTGCCGGTTGACGTCGGTGATCTCGTATTCCCCGCGCGGCGACTTCTCGAGGTTCCGCGCCACCTCCACCACGTCGGCGCTGTAGAAGTAGAGCCCCGGGACGGCGAAGTCGGAGGACGGGTTCTCGGGCTTCTCCTCGAGGCTGATCGCGCGGCCGGCGGCGTCGAAGTCGATCACCCCGTAGTCGCCCGGGTTGGACACGCGGTAGGCGAACACGGCGCCGCCGTCGAGGTCGGCGAACCGTCGCAGCTGCGCTCCCATCCCGGGGCCGTAGAAGATGTTGTCGCCCAGGATCAGCGCCACCGGGCCGTCGCCGATGTGGTCCGCACCCAGGACGAACGCCTGGGCCAGGCCCTCGGGGGCGGCCTGCTCGACGTAGCTCAGGGTGATGCCGAACTGGCTGCCGTCGCCCAGGAGCCGCCGGAACTGCGGCGCGTCCTCGGGCGTGGTGATGAGCAGGATGTCGCGGATGCCCGCCAGCATGAGCGTGGACAGCGGGTAGTAGATCATCGGCTTGTCGTACACCGGCATGAGCTGCTTGCTCGTGGCCAATGTGAGTGGGCGCAGACGGGTGCCACTACCGCCGGCCAGGACGATGCCCTTCACAGCACCTTCTCCGTCCGGGCGTACCTGGCCTCGACGCGCTCCTTGACCGGCTCCCACCAGTCGCGGTTGTCGCGGTACCACTCGATGGTCGCGCTCAGCCCCTCGCGCAGATCTGTGTGCTGCGGCTCCCACCCGAGCTCCTCGCGGGTGGCGGTGGCGTCGATCGCGTAGCGCAGGTCGTGGCCGGGGCGGTCGGTGACGTGGTCGAAGCCGGGGTCGCCGTCGGTGGCGGTGGCGCCCATCAGCTCGCAGATCATCTGCATGACCTGCAGGTTGGAGTGCTCGCCGTCGGCGCCGACGAGGTAGGTCCGCCCGAGCTCACCTCGTGCCAGGATCCGCAGGACCGCCGAGTTGTGGTCGTCGACGTGGATCCAGTCCCGGACATTGGCACCACTGCCGTAGAGGCGGGGGCGCTGCCCGGTGAGAAGGTTGGTGATCTGCCGCGGGATGAACTTCTCGATGTGCTGGAACGGGCCGTAGTTGTTGGAGCAGTTGCTGATGGTGGCGCGGACACCGAAACTGCGGACCCACGCGCGCACCAGCATGTCCGCGCCCGCCTTGGTGGCCGAATACGGGCTCGACGGGTTGTAGGCGGTGGCCGGGGTGAACCTGTCCGGATCGTCCAGTTGCAGGTCGCCGTAGACCTCGTCCGTCGAGACGTGGTGCAGGCGCACATCGTGGCTACGGCAGGCTTCGAGCACCGCGTAGGTGCCCACGATGTTGGAGTGCACGAAGGGCCACGGCGTGGCCAGCGAGTTGTCGTTGTGGCTCTCGGCCGCGAAGTGAACCACGGCGTCCTGCGGACCGGTGAGCTGCGCGACCAGCCCGCCGGTCACCGCGGGGTCGGCGCAGTCGGCCTCCACCAGCTCGACCCGATCCGACGGGAGTCCGGCCAGGCTCGACCGGTTGGCGGCGTACGTCATGGCGTCCAGCACGGTGACGTGGGCGTGCGGGTGCTCACGGACCACGGTGTGGACGAAGTTGGCGCCGATGAACCCGGCTCCCCCGGTGACGACGAGGCGCATGCGCCCAACCCTACCGTCGCGGTCGCGCCGCCTCTGCGGTCTGCCCGGCGCTGGTGGATCCCGCACTGCCGGGATCGGAGCCGTCTGGCTCCGGGCTATCTGGTCCGGGGCCGTCAGCTTCCGGGCTTTCGGGTCCGGGGCCGTCAGGTTCCGGGCTGTCCGGGGCCGCGCCGTCGTCGGCGGGCTCCCGGCGGAGTTCCCGATAGGCCGCGAGCATCCTCTCCCTCCTGCGGGAGTGGAACTCGCTGGCCTTGGTGTCGCGGGGAATCACCTGCACGGCCTCCTCCGCGTGGATGCCCGCCCGTAGCTGTCGCACGCGCATCACCTCGGCGTCCAGGCGGACGCCGAACAGGACCGCCATGTTGACCATCCACAGCCACAACAGGAACACGATGATCCCGGCGAGCGAGCCGTAGGCGCGATTGAAGTCCCCGAAGTTGGAGACGAAGAATCCGAACCCGGCGGTGGCCGCGCCGATGACGACCAGCGCCCCGGCCGCACCCAGCGACACCCAGTGGAACTTGCGTCCCGCCACGTTGGGCGCGAACCGGTAGAGCACCGCGAGCGCGAGGACCGCGGAGACCAGGGCCGCCGGCCACTTGGCGACACCCCACACGGCCAGCGCGGTCTCGCCGAGCCCGATCCACCCACCGACGGTCTGGGCGACGGGGCCGGTGAACACCAGTGCCAGACCCCCGACGGCGACCAGCACGATGAGCAGCGCGGTGAGCAGGATCCCGATCAGCAAGAGGCGCCAGAGTGGGCGCCCCTCCTCGATACCGAACACGCCGTTCATCACGCGGCCCAGCGCCCACACGTAGCGCGAGGCCGTCAACAGGCCCACCACCATGCCGATGACGAGAGCGGTCCCTGCGGCCGGCGCTATGACGAGGGACTCGATGGGACCGCGGATCGGGTCGAGCACCTCCGGCGGGGCGATGTCGGAGAGCATGGCCATGATGGCGTCGACCGTCCTGGCCCCCTGCCCGAACACGCCGAGCAGCGAGACCATGACGAGGATCGCGGGGAACAGTGAGAGCACCCCGTAGAAGGTGAGCGAGCCCGCCTGATCGGGGCCGCGATCGCGGAGGAACTCCCCCACGGATCTCGCGAGGACCAGTCTGACGGTCCGGAGTCGTCGCCGAACGGTCGTCACGGCGCCACCGGAAGTCGTCATGCCCTGATTGTGGCTGCTCGGGCGTGAGTCGTGTGGCGCGCCGCGCCCGTCGGGCCGCCTCAGTGGGCACGCAATCCCGAGCCCGACCCCGAATCTATGACAATCATTTCTTGACAAGCCGACGTGACGCAACTAACTTAACGAACGTTCGAAACGTGATCTGGATTACACCAGCGCGCGGATCGAGCGGTCTGCCGCACACCCCCTCAGGCCATCCATCAGGACCCCGGACGCACCTGCACGCGACCGGTCCGGAACCAGAAGGATCCCCGATGTCCCGCAGCAACCGAAACCGCGTGGCCCGACGCGCGGCGCTCGCCCTGACGATGATCGGAGCGCTCGCCGCCACGGGCTGCTCCGGCGGCCACCGAATCACCGGCGACAGCGTCGAGACCATGGAGCCGATCACACTCCGGTACGGCGACTACACGACCGTCTCCTCCGCCGGCCCCTTCCGCGCCTTCGCCGAGCAGGTCGAGGAGGAGACCGGCGGCAAGATCACCTTCGACGAGTACTGGGGCGGCAGCCTGGTCAAGGGCGCCGACATGGCGCAGGGGGTCCGCGGCGGGATCGTGGACATGGGGATGTTCACCCCCAGCTATTACCCGTCCGAGTTCCCCATGACCGACTGGACCAGCCAGATGGCCAGTGTCGTGGAGCCGGAGTACCCGCTCGGCATGATGCAGGCCTTCGCCGGTGGCAGCGAGTTCGCGCTCACCGACCCGCTGATCGAGGAGCAGTTCTCGGACCAGGACATCAAGCTCCTTTTCACCTGGACCCCCTCGACCAACTACCACCTCGTGTGCAAGGACCCGGTCAACAGCCTCGAGGAAGCCCGGGGCAAACGGGTGCGAAGTGGCGGCGCATTCAACTACGGCGAGATCGAGGCCCTGGGGATGGTCCCCGTGACCCTGCCGACCGGCGAGATCTACGAGGGCCTGCAACGCGGGGTGATCGACTGTTCCCTGGCCAACGGCAAGATCATGATCGCCCTCGGTCTGTGGGAGGTCGCCAAACACTACGTCGACATCCCCTTCTCGAGCTACACGCAGTACGTGATCATGAACAAGGACGTCTGGGACGAGCTCCCCGAGGACGCCCGGCAGATCATCGACGACGCCCGACAGACGTGGTTCGACGGCTACCTCCGCGAGGAGGGGATCGTCCTGCACCAGCGGCTCCTCGCCGAGGGCGCGGACAAGAGCGTGAGCTTCTACGACGTCGACCCCGAGCTCAAGGCCACCCTCGAGACGTACCAGGAGGAGGCACTGCGCACCCTGCCGGAGCGCGCCCCCGACGACCTCGAGGATCCCGAGGGCACCGTCGAGCGCTACCGCCAGATCATGGCCGATTGGAAGACGCGGCTCGAGGACATGGGGTACGACGACCCGGCCCTCGCCGAGATCCCGGAGGACCCGGAGTCGGTCCAGATCGATCTGGCCCCCTTCGAGCAGTCCGTCCGGTCCGAGATCTTCGACCGCACCGCGCCCTGACCCCCTCGAGCAGTTGGAGAACCTGATGGACACCACCACCACCGACGCGGAGCGGCGCGTTCCGGGGCAGCGGGCCCTCGCCCGGGTGCTGTACGCATGCGCCGTGATCGCGGGGATCGTCACCCTGGTCATGGCCCTGCACATCGCCGCCGACGTCAGCTCCCGGAACCTGACCGGAACCCCCCTCTCCGGCACGCTGGAGATCACCCAGAACTGGTCGATGGTCCTCATCGTGATGCTCGCGATGGGGTACGCGGAGCAGATCGGCGAGCACATCAACGCCACCATCCTCACCCAGTACCTCGACCCCGTCTCCCGCTGGTGGTCCGACCTGATCGTCTCGGGTCTGATGTTCCTGTTCGTCTCGGCGCTGACCTACTACTCGATCACCGCGGCGGTCTTCGCCGTCGAGGTCCAACAGGTCGCACTCGGGGCGATCACCATCCCGATCTGGCCGGTGAAGATCGTCCTGGCCATCGGATTCGCCCTGTTCGCCCTCCAGCTCCTGATGTCGATCATCAGCCTGCTGATCAACGACCGTCCGAGGAAGTCCGATGTCTGACACCACCCTCGTCACCGACCACACCGGCGTGGCCCGCACCGACGATCTCGCAGTCCCCACGCCGAACCGCAACTTCATCCGGGCCTACTGGGGCAACTTCGGCTTCTCACTGATCATCGCCGCGGTCATCCTGTTCACTCCGGACCTCCCCGACACCGCTGTCGGCGTCCTGACCATCCTCCTGTCGATCGTCGCGATGGTCTCCGGTATCCACGTGGGTATCGCGATCATGGGTGCCGGCGCGGTGGGCCTGTGGAAGCTCGCGGGCACCAGCGCCGTGGCCGTGACGTTCGAGGACGTCCCCTTCACCTCCGCCGCCAGCTGGAGCCTGTCCGTCATCCCCCTGTTCATCCTCATGGGCGTGGCGATGGGTCGGTTCAATCTGACGGGCAAGCTGTTCACCTCCGCCCAGGCCTGGCTCGGCCGGTTGCCCGGCGGACTGGCGGTCTCGACCAACTTCGCGGGCGCCGGACTGGCCGCCTCGAGCGGCAGCTCCATCGCCATCTCCTACGCACTGGGGCGCACGACCATCCCCGAGATGCTGCGCGCCGGGTACAAGCCGTCGCTGGCCACGGGCGTCGTCGCGATGTCCGGAACCCTCGGGATGCTCATCCCGCCCAGCGTGGTCCTGGTGATCTACGCCGGTGTGGCCGAGACGCCGGTCGGGCCGCAGCTGCTCGCCGCGCTCATCCCGGGACTGCTCACGGCCCTGGCGTACGGCGTCGTCATCGTCGTCAGGTGCAGCATCGACCCGACCCTCGGGCCCCGGTCGACCACCCACTACACCTGGGGCCAGCGGCTGCGTTCCCTCGTGGACGTCACCCCGGTGACCCTCATCCTCATCCTCATCATCGGCGGCATGTACACCGGCATCTTCACGCCCACCGAGGCCGGCGCATTCGGTGCGATCGCCGCGATCCTGCTGGGCTGGCTGTTCGGTGACGACCGCTCCGTCGGCCACCTGGTCCGGACCGTGCTGACGTCCCTGCGCGAGACCGCGGCCGGTGTCGCCTCGATCTTCCTGCTCCTCATGGGAGTACATGTGCTCACCCGCGTGGTGGCCCTGTCCGGGGTCGCCGACTGGATCACCGAGACCATCACCTCGCTCGGGTTGAGCCGGACGCTGTTCCTCCTCGGGCTGATCTTCGTGTTCCTCATCCTGGGCATGTTCATGGACGGCCTCGCGATGATCCTGCTCACGGTGCCGATCCTCATGCCGGTGCTGGCCACCTTCGACATCAGCCTGCTGTGGTTCGGCGTCTTCATGGTGATCCTGGTCGAGCTGGCGCTGGTCACCCCGCCGATCGGCATGCTCAGCTACATAGTCCACCGGATCGCGTCGAACCCCGAGGTCAACGAAGGGATGACGGTCCGTCTGTCCGACGTGTTCAAGGGCGTGTCCTGGTTCGTCGTCACCAGCGCTGTCATCCTCGTCGCTCTGATCTTCTTCCCCGAGATCGCGCTCTGGTTGCCCGAGACCTCCGCCGCGGAGTGACCAGGTCACTGCCAGCGGATCACGGGCCACCCGCCACGGCCCGGTTACACCAGCCACGCAGCCACCACCAGACAAACCCGAGACAAAACCGAGGCAAACCCCAGGAGTCACCATGCAGCGGACCATCTTCACCCGAGAGCAGGACGAGTTCCGCCAGTTGGTGCGCGACTTCATCACCAAGGAGGTGGCCCCGCACCGTGAGGAGTGGGACGAGCACGGACGCCCACCGCGCGAGTTCTTCCACAAGCTCGGAGAGCTCGGCATCCTCGGCATCCAGGTCCCCGAGGAGTTCGGCGGCGGCGGCGAGACTAGCTTCAAGTACAGCGCGATCATCTTCGAGGAGGTCGCCCGCGCCGGCGTGTCCTTCGGCTCCTATACGGTGCACTGCTGCCTCATCCTGCCGTACCTCCTCGAGTACGGGACCCCGGAGCAGAAACGGCGCTGGCTGCCGGTCTTCGCCTCCGGCGAGTTGATGACCGCCATCGCGATGACCGAGCCCGGCACCGGGTCGGACCTGGCGAACATCGCCACGACCGCCAAGCTCAGCACCGACGGCACCCACTATGTCGTCAACGGTTCCAAGACGTTCATCACCGGCGGCGTCACCGCCGACATGATCCTCACGGTCTGCCGCACCTCACCGTTCGACCCTGACAACCGCCGTCACGGCCTGTCGATCCTCTGCGTCCCCACCGACGCCGACGGCTTCTCGGTGGGCCGCAAACTCGACAAGATCGGCCTACGCCAGCAGGACACCGCCGAACTGTCGTACACCGACGTCAAGGTGCCCGTGGAGAACCTGCTCGGGGAGAAGGACGCGGCGTTCTCCTACCTCACCCACAACCTCCCGCAGGAACGCCTGAGCATCGCGCTCAACGCGGTCGCCCAATCCGAGGCGGCGCTGCGACTGGCCACCGACTACACGCGTGAGCGCGTCGTCTTTGGCAAGCCCGTCTCCTCCTTCCAGAACACCAAGTTCGTGCTGGCCGAGTGCGCGACAGAGGTCGAGGTGGCCCGCGTGTACGTGGACCACTGCCTGGAACTGCTCGACCGGGGCGAGCTCACCGTCGCGGACGCCGCCAAGGCCAAGCTCCACGCCACCGAGATGGCCGCCCGCGTGATCGACCGGTGCCTGCAGCTGCACGGCGGGTACGGCTACATCACCGAATACCCCATCGCCCGCCTCTACACGGACACCCGCGTCTCCCGGATCTACGGCGGCACCAGTGAGGTCATGAAGACGATCATCGCCAAGAGCCTCGGGCTCTGACGGTCAGGGGGACTCTCACGTGTATCCAGGAAGATTCGCCATCACCCACCCGGACAAGCCGGCCGTCATCGAGGACGCCACCGGCCGCGTGGTCACCTACTCCGAGCTCGAGGCCCGTTCGGTACGGTTCGCCAACTGGCTCCTGGCCCGGGGGCTGCGGCCGGGCGACCACATCGCGGCGCTCTCTGTCAACGACGCCACGGTATTCGAGCTGTACTGGGGCGCGATGCGCTGCGGCCTGTACTTCACGATGGTCAACACCCACCTGGCCACCGACGAGGTCGCCTACATCGTCGCGGACAGCGGCGCCCGGGTGCTGGTCGTCTCGGGCGCCCTCGCCGAACTCGGTGAGTCGATCGTCGACCAGACGCCGCACGTCGAGCACCGGCTCGCGTTCGCCGGCGAGGTCCCCGGCCACCTCGACTACACGACCACCATGGCGGAGATGTCCACCACCCCGCCGGCGGACCAGCCGCGCGGGGCGGACATGCTCTACTCCTCGGGCACCACCGGCCGCCCCAAGGGCATCAAACCCGCGCTCGACGGTGCCCAGGTGGGCGACGAGCCGGGCCCGTCACTCGTGGCGCGCATGAAGCGCAACTACGGGTTCGACGACGACACCGTCTACATGTCCCCGGCCCCGATCTACCACGCCGCTCCACTGCGGTACGCCACGGGAACGCAGGCCCACGGCGGCACGGTGATCCTCATGGACCGCTTCGACCCGGAACACTGCCTGGCCGGGATCGAGAAGTACGGGGTCACGCACAGCCAGTGGGTCCCGACCCACTTCATCCGGATGCTCCGCCTGCCGCAGGAGGTGCGCGAGTCTTACGACGTGTCGTCGATGCGGGTCGCGATCCACGCCGCCGCCCCGTGCCCGGTGGAGATCAAGAAGGCCATGCTCGACTGGTGGGGGCCGGTGATCTACGAGTACTACTCGTCCACGGAGTCCAACGGCGCCACCACGATCTCCCCGGACGAATGGCTGCGCAAACCCGGCAGCGTCGGACGTGTCGGACAGGGCTCCTCGGGCATCGTCCACATCTGCGACGAGTTGGGCGCGGAACTGCCCGCCGGTGAGGACGGGTGGATCTACTTCGAGCGCGACGACTACTCGTTCGAGTACCACAACGATCCCGGGAAGACCGCGGAGACCAGGCACCCCGACCACCAGAACTGGACCACGCTCGGCGACATCGGTCACCTCGACGAGGACGGCTACCTGTACCTGACCGACCGGGCCAAGTTCACCATCATCTCGGGCGGGGTCAACATCTACCCGCAGGAGATCGAGAACTGCATCGCCGTACACCCGGACGTCATCGACGTCGCGGTGATCGGCGTCCCGGACGAGGTGATGGGACAGTCCGTTAAGGCGGTGGTCCAACTCGTCCCGGGCGTCGAGCCGTCCGAAGCGACCGCCGAGCGGATCAAACAGCACTGCCTCGACCGGATCGCACGCTACAAGTGCCCCCGCACCGTGGCGTTCACCGAGGTCATCCCCCGCACTCAGACGGGGAAGCTGGTCAAGGGCCGACTCGACACCTCGGTCTGACCCACCAGAGCAGACGCCACCGCGCCACCCGCCCCGCATCTCACCCGAATCGGAGAATCCGTGCACAACGCAGTCATCATCGACGCCGTCCGCTCCCCCATGGGGAAAGGCAAGCCGGGCGGTGCCCTCGCCGACCTGCACCCCGTCGACCTCCTCGCCCAGCTACTCTCCGGACTCGTCGACCGGACCGGCCTCGACACCGCCCTGGTCGACGACGTCATCGTCGGCGTGGTCAGCCAGGTCGGCGAACAATCCGGCACAGTCGGCCGCCAGGCCGCCCTCGCCGCGGGGTTCCCCCAGCACGTGCCCGGCGTCACCGTCGAACGCAAGTGTGGCTCGAGCCAGCAGGCCGTCGACTTCGCCGTCCAAGGTGTGGTCGCCGGTGCCTACGACGTGGTGATCGCCGCCGGCCTCGAGTCCATGAGCCGCATCCCGATGGGCGTCAACCGGCTCGACCAGGATCCCCACGGACCGCTCGTCCACGCCCGCTACCCGAACCTGACCAACCAGGGCGTGGCCGCCGAACTCGTGGCCGGCAAGTGGGACCTGTCCCGTGAGCAGCTGGACGAGTACTCGGCGCGCTCCCACGACCGCGCGGACGCCGCACGGTCGAGTGGATGGTTCGACGAAGAGATCGTGCCCGTGACCACCCCGGCGGGACTCGTGGACCGCGACGAGTCGATCCGACCGGGCACCACCGCCGAGAGGCTGGCCGACCTGCGTACGGCGTTCGACACCGAGGCCGCACGGGCCGAGCGGCCAGAGATCGACTGGAAGGTCACCGCCGGCAACTCCTCGCAGATCACCGACGGCGCCGCGGCGATGCTCATCATGAACGAGGACGTCGCGCGCTCACTGGGCCTGACGCCGATCGCGCGGATCGTGGCCTCCGCCGTCGTCGCCGACGACCCGGTCCTCATGCTCACCGGCCCGATCCCCGCCACCCGCAAGGTCCTCGACCGCGCCGGGATGACCATCGCGGACCTCGACACTTACGAGGTCAACGAGGCCTTCGCGTCCGTGCCGCTGGCCTGGCGGGACGAGATGGGCGCCGACGACGACAAGCTCAACCCCGTCGGCGGCGCGGTGGCTCTGGGCCACCCGCTCGGCGCATCGGGTGTGCGCATCATGACCACGATGATCCACCACCTGCGCCGCACCGGCGGCCGCTTCGGACTCCAGACGATGTGCGAAGCCGGCGGGATGGCCAACGCGACCGTAGTAGAGGCCCTCTGACCCCCTCTCTCGTCCGAGAGATCCCCCTCCAGAAAGGCACAATCCATGGATCTGACAAACGCCAGCGCACTGGTGACCGGCGGCGCCTCCGGACTGGGTCGGGCGACCGTGGCCCGGTTCGTCGACGCCGGTGTCCCCACCGTCCTGGTGGACCTGCCGTCCTCGAACGGGCAGCAGGTTGCCGAGGAGTTCGGTGACCTCGTCACCTTCGCCCCCGCCGACGTCGCCGATCCCGAGGAGATCACCGCGGCTGTCCGGGCTGCGGCGGACCGCGCTCCCCTGCGCGCGGTCGTGCACTGTGCGGGCATCGGCCGGACCGTCCGGGTGGTGGACCGCGAGGGCGAGCCGGGCTCGCTGGAGGACTTCGAGCTGGTCGTGCGGGTGAACCTCCTGGGTTCGTTCAACGTCCTGCGGATCGCCGCGGCCGAGATGGCCGAGAACGATCCCGTCGACGGTGAGCGCGGCGTGGTCGTCATGACCGCCTCCGTGGCCGCGTGGGAGGGACAGATCGGCCAGATGCCCTACTCCGCGTCCAAGGCCGGCATCGTCGGGATGACGATCGTCGCCGCGCGGGACCTGGCCCGCCGCCAGATCCGCGTCAACACGATCGCCCCCGGCATCTTCGAGACGCCGATCTTCGATCGCCATCCGGCCGAGCTGGTCGAGGGCCTGGCCGCACAGATCCCGCATCCCTCGCGGCTCGGTCGGCCTGACGAGTACGCCAAGCTCGCGCTGCACGTGGTGGACAACGCCATGATCAACGGCGAGACCATCCGCATCGACGGCGCGATCCGGATGGCGCCCAAGTGAACATCGAGACGGCCGACCGTGTGCACGTGGAGGAGATCAACGGCGTGATGGTGGTGACGCTCGACCGCCAGCACGCCCGCAACGCCATCAACCGGGCGACGTCGGAGGCGGTCGCCGCGGCGATGGAGGAGCTGGACCGGCGGGACGACCTCTCCGCGGGCGTCATCACCGGTGCCGGGCCGGTGTTCTGCGCCGGGATGGATCTCAAGGCTTTCCTCGCCGGCGAGGACGTGTCGCTACCGGGCCGCGGTTTCGCCGGGTTCGTGGAGCAACCTCCGGCTAAGCCACTCATCGCCGCGGTCGAGGGTCCGGCGCTCGGGGGTGGGTTCGAGATCGTCCTGGCCTGCGACCTCGTGGTCGCGTCCGAGACCGCGCGATTCGGACTTCCCGAGGTCAAACGGGGTCTGCTCGCGGGGGCCGGCGGACTCATGCGTCTGCCGCGGCGGGTGCCGTATCAACTGGCCATGGAGATGGCGTTGACCGGCGAGCCCGTCGACGCCGGGACCGCCCGCGCGGCCGGGCTGATCAATCGCCTAGTCCCCGCAGGCGGCGCCCGCGACGCGGCAGTGGAGCTCGCCTCCGCGATCGCCGCCAACGCCCCACTCGCCGTGCGGGCGTCCAAGGAGATCATGACCGGGTCCCGCGAATGGACCTCCGAGGAGGAATTCGGAAAGATGAGGGGGATATTCCTACCGGTGAGGTCCTCCGACGACGCCCGCGAGGGAGCGTTGGCATTCAAGGAGAAGCGCCGACCCCGGTGGACGGGCAACTGAGGAGACCGAAGATGACCAGCGGCACGGTGCAGAGTGACCTGTTGGCTGTCGCACGCCGCGAGTTCGTGGAACACGGTTACGGCGGAGCGTCCATCCGCTCGATCGCCCAGAAGACCGGGGTGAGCCTGTCGGCGATGTATTACCACTACGCCAGCAAGCAGGAACTGCTCGCGGCGATGCTCAATGTCGGGATGGACTCATTTGAGCAGCGGGTGGTCGACGAGTTCCAGGCGAAGGATCCGACCCCCACCGGTCGACTGCTGGGGTACGTCGCCTCACTGGTCCGGTTCCGCACCCTCGAGCAGGAGCAGTCCCAGCTGGTCCAGACTGAAACCCGGAACCTTGAACCAGCATCCCTCTCCGCGTACCGCGAGCGGCAACGGCAGTCCAGCGAGCCGCTGCGACAGGCGCTCGCGGACGGCGTCGCCAGCGGAGAATTCCGCACACCGTTCCCGGAGGACTCGTACCGGTCGATCCTGGGCATGTGTAACGCGATCGCCCACTGGTACGAGCCGGGCGGCGACCTCCTGGTCGAGGAGATCGTGCACCGATACCAGGAGCTCGCACTGCGCGTGGTCTACCACCGCGACGTCGCCTCCCCGGAAACAGACCCCGGGACCTGACCCCTCCGATCCCGGGACCTGATCCCGCCGGCATCCGGGGACGAATGCCCCGGCTGTCAGTCGGGGTTGCGGGCCTGCTCCGCCTGGGCCTCGCGGCGGACGTCGGCGGCGTCGTCGATGGTCTTCTGACGCTTCTCCTCGGCCTTGTCGCTGGCGCTGGTGTCACGCGGCGGGAGCTGGATGGTCTCCTCGGCGTGCAGTCCGGCCTGCAGCTCGCGGGCCCGCTCCACCTCGGCGTCGACCTCGGCCCCGAACAGCAGCGCGTTGTTGGTGATCCAGAGCCAGAGCAGGAAGATGATGACTCCGGCCAGCGAGCCGTAGGTGGCGTTGTAGCTGGAGAAGTTGGACACGTAGAACACGAACCCCGCCGTGGCGACCGCCCAGACCACCAACGCCACGATCGCGCCGACGGAGACCCACCGGAACTTGGGTTGCTTGACGTTGGGCGAGAACCCGTAGAGCACGGCCAGGATCACGACGACGACGAGGATCAGCGCCGGCCACTTGGCGATGCCCCACACGGTCACGGCGGTCTCGCCGAGGCCCACGAGGTCACCCACCCAGGCGGCGATCGGCCCACTGACGACCAGCATGAGCCCGGCCAGGCAGACCAGGAGGAGGAGCACCGCGGTCAACAGCACCATGGCGGGCTTGAGCTTCCAGAAGGGGCGACCCTCCTCGACCTCGTAGATACGGTTCATGGCCCGCCCGAAGGCGCCCACGTAGCCCGAGGCCGTCCATAGCGCGCCCAGCAGGCCGGTGACGAGGGCGAGTCCGGCGGCGGGGGTGTTGACCAGCGATTCGATGGGACCCCGTAGTGCAGCCAGTGTCTCCTCCGGGGCGGCCCCCTCGAACAACTCCATCACAGCGTTGACGGTCTCCTGCCCCTGCCCGAACACGCCGAGCAACGAGACCACCGCCAACAGTGCCGGGAAGATCGAGAGCACCGCGAAATAGGTCAGCGCGGCGGCCAGGTCCGTGCACTTGTCCTTGGAGAACTCGGCGGCGGCACGCGTGAGACCGATCTTCCAGGTCCCGGCCTTCAGTGAGGTCGGCGAGTCGGGCTTCCCCGAATCCGGGTCGGCGTCCGGGTCGGGCTTGTCGGTGATGTCGCGGCTGCTGTTCGGGCTCATGGAAATGACTGTCCCACCGGAGGCCCGCTCGCGCATCCTGTGGGGTCGATCTCCCCGGGGCGGAATCAGGCATCATGTGCGTTACCCTCCTGGGTGTCACATCACCAAAGAGTCACTTCACCTGTGTCGCAGCACTCGCGACCCCGACCCCCACAGGAGCACCCCATGAGCCTGCCCAACGCCATCCTCCGCGGAGTCACCGGCGCGTTCGTCCTCAACTCGGGACTGTCCAAGCGCAACCTGCCCACCGAGGCGGCCCAGGGCCTACAGGGATTCGCCGCCACCGGCGTCCCGCAGGTCACCAAGCTGGAGCCGGACACGTTCGGCAAGTTCGTCGCCTACTCCGAGATCGGGATCGGCGCGGCACTGCTCACGCCCGTGGTCTCGCCGCGCCTCGCGGGCGCCGCGCTCGGCACCTTCTCCGCCGGCCTGCTGGCGATGTACTTCCGCAACCCCTCGATGACCGAGTCCGACGGCATCCGCCCCTCCCAGGAGGGCATGAGCCTGGCCAAGGACGCGTTCATGGCCGCCATTGCCGGAGCCCTGGTCACGAGCAGGTGATCCGCCCCGGGGCCTGACCCCTCAGGCCGAGGCGATGGCCTCCAGGATCGCCTCGGCCAGGTCCGCGCGGCACACCACAAGATCCGGCAGGTAGGTCTCGGCCACGTTGTACTCCAACGGGGAACCGTCCACGCGCACCGCGACGAACCCCCTGGCCAGGGCCACCCCGGCCGGTGCGGCCGAGTCCCACTGGTACTGGCCACCGGCGTGGATGTAGGCGTCCGCCTCCCCGCGCACCACGGCCGCGGCCTTGGCCCCGGCCGAACCGAGTGGCACCAGGTCCCCGCCGACGGACTCGGCCACCGCCTCGGCGAACGCCGGCGGGCGGGAGGCCGAGAGCACGATCCTCGGTCGCGGGCCCGAGCGGGGCGGGAG
>NZ_JAALEB010000470.1:0-36929 GCF_014145165.1 Dietzia sp. Cai40
CGCCCTGGATCCCATCGCCACGAGTATCGACCAGGCCGTCGCCGCGCTGGGGGACGCCGCGACCGAGCTCGGCCTCTATCTGGCCGAACTCCCGGTGGACGCGGCCGACCTCGATGCGGCGCTCGAGAGACGGCATGATCTCAGGGCGCTCACCCGGAAGTACGGGACCGACGTGGACGACGTGATCGAATGGGCCGCGAAGGCGCGCATCCGCCTGTCCGAGGTGGACACCTCCGACTCCGCTGTGGCCGACCTCACGGCCACGGTCGCGAGGCTCGCCCTCGAGCTGGAGGAGCGGGGCGCCGAGCTCACCGCCATCCGCAGGGCGGCGGGGGAGGACCTCGCACGACGCGTCACCTCGGAGCTGGCCGAGCTGTCCATGGGCGGAGCCGGGCTGGTCGTCAGGGTCACCCCTGCCGGGGACGGCCTCGCCGCCGCGACGGAGTCCGGCCTGGACGACGTGGAACTGGCTCTCGACGGGCCGTCGGGGGTCGTCCCGTTGGGCCGGGGGGCCTCCGGCGGCGAGCTGTCCAGGGTGATGCTGGCCCTGGAGGTCGTCCTGGCGGAACGTTCCGGTGGCGGGACGTTGGTGTTCGACGAGGTGGACGCAGGAGTGGGTGGACGCGCCGCGCTGAGCATCGGCAAGCGTCTGGCCAGGTTGGCCAGGACCCACCAGGTGATCGCCGTGACCCACCTCGCGCAGGTCGCCGCGTACGCGGACACGCACCTCGTGATCCACAAGGCCGCGGACTCCACGGGTGGGGACGGTGTCGTGTCCGGTGTGCGCGCGGTCGACGATTCGGACAGGGTCATCGAACTCGCGCGGATGCTCGCCGGGATGGAGGACACCGACACCGGTCTCGCGCATGCCGAGGAGCTCCTCGGCAAGGCGCAGTCGGAGAAGTCTCAAGCTCAAGTCGACCGTTAATCCGACACGCCGAACCGACCTCCCTCGTCACTCGAATCACACGCGTGATACTCGGGCACATGAAGATGACGGGTCTGCTCAATCGCCGCTCCAACGATCTCGCCGGTGTGGTCGGTACCGTCCGCCAGGTCCGGGCGGGATCACCGGTCCCCCGCAAGCTCGGCTCCAAGGACGTCGCCGTGCTCGACCTCGACCGGACGTCGGCGGCCACCGCCCGCGCCGTCGTCGAGGCCGATGTCGCCGCCGTCGTCCACGTGCCGCGCCCCGGTGAGGAGATGCTGCCCCGTGCCGCGTTCCGGATCCTCGCCTCGTCGACCATCCCCGTCATCGAGGACGCGGACCTCGCCGAGGTCGAGGACGGGACCCGGGTCCGCATCGACGAGGGCGTGGTCTACTCGGTCAAGACCGAGGGCCAGCTGGCCAGCGGCCGTGAGGTCGGCCCCGAGACCCTCCTCTCCGAGGTCCACGCCGCGGAGAACGGGTACGTCGAGTCCGCGCTGGCGCACCTGGCCAACGCCACGGAGTTCCTCAGCCTCGAGCACCAGTTGCTCCTCGACGGCGAGGGCCTTCCCGGGATCGACGTGGACTTCACCGGTCGCCACGTGGTGGTGGTGACCGGGGACCGGGCCTCGGAGGCGCAGCTCTCCGATCTCAAGCCCTTCATGAAGGAGTACCGACCGCTGGTCGTGGGTGTGGACGGGGGAGCCGAACTGCTGCGTGCGGCCCGGATCTCCGCCGACGTCGTGGTCGCGACCCCCACCGGGGTCTCCGACGAGGTGCTCACGGACGGCGCGGTCCTGGTCGTGCCGGCGGATCGCGACGGCAGGGCCGAGGGGCTCGAGCGGGTCACGGAGCTGGGCGTGGGGGCCACCACGTTCCCCGCCGCGGCGACCGCACGCGACATGGCCCTGCTGCTGGCCTTCCACGGCGGAGCCGAGATGATCGTGGTGACCGGCGACGACCGCGGACTCGAGAACGCGTTCGGCGCCTCCTCCGCACCGTCGTCGACCATGGTCGACACCGCCGTGTCGTCCCGCCTCGTCCACGCCGACGCGTGCGCGACTCTGTACCGCTCGCGAGGTGCCGGGATCGGGCTGGCCCTCGTGGTGCTCGCGGCGCTCATCGCGGTGGCCGCGGTGGTGGTCGCCCGCGACTCCGCCCAGGACCTGCTCATCTGGGCCATCGACGCATGGAACACCTTCGCCCTCTGGGTCCAGGGGCTCGTCCGTTGATCTCTCTGCGTCGCCACGTTCTCACGCTGGTCGCCGTGTTCCTGGCCCTGGGGCTGGGGGTGGTCCTGGGGTCGACGTCCGTGGCGACGTCGATCCGGGACGCGGTGGTCGACCGCGAGGAGACGACGGCGGCGCAACTCGAGTCGACCCGGGCCGAGTCGGCCGAACGGCGACTCGCCGTCGACCGGCTCGACGACATGGCCGGTGAGCTCGCCCGGCCGGTACTGGACGGCACCCTCGAGGATCGCCCCGTGCTGGTCGTGGTGGCCCCCGGGGCGTCCGACGAGGACGTCAGCGCCGCCGTCGACGTCATCGGTGCGGCCGGCGGCATCGCCGCAGGACGGGTGACACTCACCGACAAGGCCGTCGACCCGGATGCCGACGCCGAGGTCCAGGCACTCGTGGCCAACCTGCCGATCGGAGACGCACCGGCCACCGATGCGGACCTGGGGACCCAACTGGGTACCGCCGTGGGCCGTGCCGGGTTGCTGCGGACCGAGGACGCGGAACCACACCTCGACGACGACGACCGCGAGACGGTCCTCACCACCCTGTCGGACGCGGGACTCGTCGAGTTCGAACCCGGCACCCTGAGACCAGGTCAGCTGGCGCTGGTCGTCACAGGCCCCGGCGAGGCCGAGTCGACCGCGGTCCGGGTGGCCTCGTTCGCGCGGACCCTGGACCGCGAGGGCGCGGGAGCGGTCGTGTCGGCCGAACTCACGGGCGCTCAGGGTTACGACGCGGTCACCGTGCTGCGCTCCTCCGGCGAGGACGGTGTCTCGACCGTCGACTCCGCGGGCTCGGACTCCGGCCGGCTGGCCACGGGGCTCTCGCTGGCGGAGCAGCTCGCGCGGGGGCAGGGACACTACGGGCTGCGCCCGGATGCGACCGCGGCGGTGCCGTCGCTCCCCACCGCGCCCGCTCGGTGATAGCCTGAAGCCCCGTGGGGTGCACCGGAGCCACACCAGCATTCATCCATTCCGGCGTCTGGACACGGGAGTCCCCTTGGCACTGAACCGAGCCGCATCGCGGTCCGCGACCAAGCACATCTTCGTCACCGGTGGCGTGGCGTCGTCGCTGGGTAAGGGGCTCACCGCCTCCAGCCTGGGGCAGCTTCTGACCGCGCGCGGACTCCGCGTGACCATGCAGAAGCTGGACCCGTACATCAACGTGGACCCGGGGACGATGAACCCGTTCCAGCACGGGGAGGTGTTCGTCACCGAGGACGGTGCGGAGGCCGACCTCGACCTGGGGCACTACGAGCGCTTCCTCGACCGCGACCTGAGCGCCAACGCCAACGTCACGACCGGCCAGGTGTACTCGGCCGTCATCGCCAAGGAGCGTCGCGGCGAGTACCTCGGGGACACCGTCCAGGTGATCCCGCACATCACCGACGCGATCAAGGAACGCATCATCGCGATGGGCGCGCCCGATGAGCAGGGCCGCCGCCCCGACGTGGTGATCACCGAGGTCGGTGGCACGGTCGGCGACATCGAGTCCCAGCCCTTCCTGGAGGCCTGCCGGCAGGTCCGCCACGAGGTCGGACGCGAGAACATCTTCTTCCTCCACGTCTCACTGGTGCCGTACCTCGCACCGTCGGGTGAGCTCAAGACCAAGCCCACCCAGCACTCCGTGGCGGCGCTGCGGTCCATCGGTATCGTCCCGGACGGCCTCGTCCTGCGGTGCGACCGCGAGGTGCCGGACGGGCTCAAGTCCAAGATCGCGCTCATGTGCGACGTGGACCTCGAGGGCGTGGTCTCCACCCCCGACGCCCCGAGCATCTACGACATCCCGAAGGTGCTCTTCGGTGAGCATCTCGACACCCACGTCATCCGCAAGCTCAACCTGCCCTTCCGGGACGTCGACTGGACCGTGTGGGGTGAACTCCTCAAGCGAGTCCACGAACCGCGCGAGGAGGTCGAGATCGCCCTGGTGGGCAAGTACATCGACCTGCCCGACGCCTATCTGTCGGTGACCGAGGCCCTGCGCGCCGGCGGGTTCGCCCACCGGGCGAGGGTCAACATCCGGTGGGTGGAGTCCGACGCCTGTGCCACCGAGGCCGGCGCGCGGGAGGCCCTCCGGGGCGTCGACGGCATGCTGATCCCCGGCGGTTTCGGTATCCGTGGGATCGAGGGCAAGCTGGGCGCCATCTCGTGGTCGCGGAAGAACCGCATCCCATTGCTCGGACTGTGTCTGGGCCTGCAGTGTTCGGTCATCGAGGCGGCCCGGTCGGTCGGGCTCGACGGGGCCTCGTCCAGTGAGTTCGAGCCGGACACCGAGCATCCGGTGATCTCCACGATGGCGGACCAGGTCGACGCCGTGGCCGGCAACGCCGATCTCGGCGGGACGATGCGCCTGGGCGCGTACCCGGCCGTGCTCACCAAGGGGTCCCTGGTGGCGGAGGCGTACGGCGCCACGGAGATCTCCGAACGGCACCGACACCGGTTCGAGGTCAACAACGCCTACCGCGACAAGGTCGCCGAGTCCGGTCTGCGGTTCTCCGGCACCTCGCCCGACGGCCACCTGGTGGAGTTCGTCGAGTACCCGCCGGAGCAGCACCCCTTCTTCGTGGCCACCCAGGCCCACCCCGAGTACAAGTCGCGGCCGACACGCCCCCACCCGCTGTTCGCCGCGTTCATCAAGGCGGCCCTGGACTACGAGAACGAGATGCGACTTCCGGTCGAGCCGTGGCGGGCCGACCAGTCGGGTGGGTCCGCTCACGCGACCGTCGCCGCTCCGGACGCCAAGACGTCCAGCGTGCGTGCCGATGACGTCGATGCCGAGCTGACCTCCGACGTCCGCTCGGACGGGAGCTGATCGAGGTGACCGACTCCGGTGCCCCCGGGTCGCACGAGTACCGCACCATCGCCAGTCGGGAGGTCTTCGACGGCCGGATCGTCCGGCTGCGTGTGGACACCCTCACGATGCCGGGCGGGGGCACCGCCGACCGCGAGATCTGCGGTCACGACGACGCTGTCGCGGTCATCGCCCTCGATGACTCCGATCAGGTGACGCTGGTCCGTCAGTACCGCCACGCGGTGGGGGAGCGGCTCTGGGAACTGCCGGCCGGACTGTGCGACGTCGACGGCGAACAGCCGGTCCAGACCGCGCAGCGCGAACTGGTCGAGGAGACCGGGCTGGAGGCGAGATCCTGGGAACCGGTGATCTCGATCGTTCCGTCGCCGGGATTCTGCACCGAACGCGTCCACGTGTTCCTGGCCAGGGGCCTGCGCGAGGTGACCCGGCCGGAGGCCATGCACGAGGAGGCGGACATGGAGGTGGCCCGGATGCCGTTCTCCGAGGCCGTGGACGCCGTCCTGGACGGGCGGATCGTCAACGGCATCGCCGTGGCCGGCATCCTCGCCGCGCGCGCGTCGATCGCCGGGCGCTGACGGGGCGTCCTGGCGATGACGCCGGCCGTGCCGCGATGACCCGGTCGGACGGCGCCGCGCTCCAGATCCGCGGATATCTCGACCACCTCGCCGTCGAACAGGGGGCCTCCGCCCACACCCTGGCCGCCTACCGTCGTGACCTCGAGAAATACCGGATGTACCTCGCGGACTCGGGCGTCGGGGACCTCGGTGCGGTCACCGAATCCCATGTCGAGGAGTTCCGGGCGCGGCTCGCCACCGCCGACCCGGACCTCGGCAGGCGGGCGCTCGCGCCCAGCTCGGTCGCCCGTGCCCTGGCGGCGGTCCGGGGACTTCACCGGTTCGCCACCAGGGACGGGGTGACCCGTGTCGACGCCGCGGCGGCCGTGACCCCGCCGCGGCCACCCCGTCGGCTACCCAAGGCGCTACCCGTGGACCGGATCATCGCGGTGATCGAAGCCGCCGGCGGAACCGAGGTGGACACCGACCCCGCGCGATTACGGGACCGCGCGATGCTCGAACTCCTCTACGCGACCGGCGCGCGGGCGGCCGAGCTCGTGGGTCTCGACGTGGACGACCTCGACGGTCTCGACCTCCCCGGCGGGGGCACGGTGATCCTGCGCGGGAAGGGGGGCAAGGAGCGGGTGGTCCCGGTGGGGCGTCCGGCCTGCGATGCGGTCGGCGCCTACCTGGTGCGCGCCCGTCCCGCACTGGCGGTCCGGGGCGGCCCGGCGTTGTTCCTCAACGCCCGTGGCGGCCGTATCACCCGGCAGTCCCTGTGGAACGTGGTGGCCGCCGCCGCGGAGCGGGCGTCGGTCGGCACCGACGTCTCGCCGCACTCCTTCCGCCACTCCTTCGCGACCCACTTGTTGGACGGCGGCGCGGACATCCGGGTGGTCCAGGAGCTGTTGGGGCACGCCTCGGTGACCACGACGCAGGTCTACACCCTCGTCACCGTCGACACGCTCCGCGAGGTCTGGGCCGAGTGCCACCCCCGGGCACGGTAACGTGACCGGGGACCGGCCTGAGCGCAGGTGACGACGCAGCGAGAGGAGACGCGGGTGGCGCAGGACTCTGGGACCATGGATCCCGCACTGTTCTCCCGCGCGGAACTGCTCGGCGCCGACGACCCGGCGGCCGGCGAGGGCTTCTCGGCGATCCCCGAACCGCAGCCGATCACCTCGCACGGTCCCGCCATGGTGCTCTCGATGTGCAACCAGAAGGGCGGGGTCGGCAAGACCACCAGCACGATCAACCTGGCCGCCGCCCTCGCGGAGTACGGCCGCCGGGTCCTCGTCGTGGACCTCGACCCCCAGGGTGCGCTGTCGGCGGGCCTGGGCATCCCGCACCACCAGCTGGATCTGACGGTCTACAACCTCCTGGTGGACAACACCGTGTCGACGGAGGAGGTGCTCGTCCGGACCCGGGTGGAGGGGGTGGACCTCATCCCCGCCAACATCGACCTGTCCGCCGCGGAGATCCAACTGGTCAACGAGGTGGGGCGCGAACAGGCTCTGGGCCGCGCGCTGTACCCGGTGCTCGACCGCTACGACTACGTCCTGATCGACTGCCAGCCGTCACTGGGGCTGCTCACCGTCAACGCACTGGCCTGTTCGGACGGCGTGTTGATCCCGATGGAGTGCGAGTACTTCTCGCTGCGTGGGCTCGCCCTGTTGACGGACACCATCGACAAGGTCCGCGACCGGATCAACCCGCGTCTGCACCTGACCGGGATCCTGATCACGATGTTCGACCGCCGGACGGTCCATGCCCGCGACGTCCTCGGCCGCGTCGTCGAGGTGTTCGGTGACCAGGTCTTCGACACCCTCGTCACCCGGACGGTCCGGTTCCCGGAGACCACCGTCGCCGGTGAACCCATCACCACGTGGGCGCCCAGATCTGCGGGTGCGCAGGCCTACCGGGCGCTGGCTCGCGAGGTCATCCAGCGCGGCAGGTGAGCGGTCCGGTGACCGGGGTCGGGCACCCGCCGGGGGACGACGCCACCGAGGTACCCGATCCGCGTGCGTTCACAGTCCACCTGACCAACTTCACCGGCCCGTTCGACCTGCTCCTGAAGTTGATCGATTCGCGTCGCCTCGACGTGACCGAGGTCGCCCTCCACTCGGTGACCGACGAGTTCATCGCCCACGCCCGCGAGTTGGGCCGGGAGACGGGCCTCGAGGAGGTCACCGAGTTCCTGGTGGTGGCGGCCACGCTGCTCGACCTCAAGACCGCAAGACTCGTGCCCTCCGGTGAGGTCCAGGACCTGGAGGATCTGGCCCTGCTCCAGGCGCGGGACCTGCTCTTCGCCCGGCTCCTGCAGTTCCGGGCGTTCCGCCAGGTGGCCGAGTTGTTCGCCGAGCTCGACAGGACCGCCCGCCACTCCCACCCGCGGACGGCGGGTCCGGACGAGGAGTTCCTGGACCTGCTGCCCGAGGTGGAGCTGGGCGTCGACGTGGAACAGTTCGCCACCATCGCCGCCGTGGCGTTCCGACCCCGGCCGGTGGAGGAGGTGGGGGTCTCGCACGTGCACACCCCGGCCGTGTCCGTCCCCGAGCAGGCCGCCCGCGTCCTGGAGTTGCTGAGGTTCCGGGGCCGGGGCCAGTGGGTCGACTTCCGGGAGCTGGTCTCCGGGTGCGGAGACTCCCTCGTCGTCGTCGCCAGGTTTCTCGCCCTGTTGGAGTTGTACAGGGCGCGCGCCGTGGCGCTCGCCCAGGACGAGGCGCTCGGTGACCTGTTGGTGAGTTGGACGGGCGAGGAGGCCGCCGAGGTGACACGCGGGAGGGACGAATGGACGTGACGGAGGGCGACGACATGCGTGCGATGGGGCCGGAGGGGGACGACGACGAGCTCGACGAGCCCGGGGCCCCGCCGTTGCGGGCCCGACTCGAGGCGCTCCTGCTGGTCGTGGACCAGCCGACCGCCGAGGGAGCCCTGGCGGCGGCGGCGGGCTCGACGCCCGCGGAGGTGGCGGCCGAGCTGCGGGCGTGGCGGGACGACCTCACGAGGGTGGGCAGCGGGATCGATCTGAGGCGGACCGACGAGGGGTGGCGCCTCTACACGCGTCGGGAGTTCGCGCCGTACGTGGAGCGCCTCCTCACCGACGGCACCCGGTCCACCCTCACCCGGGCGGCACTCGAGACCCTCGCGGTGATCGCCTACCGGCAACCCGTCACACGGTCGCGCGTGGCGGCCGTCCGCGGGGTCAACGTGGACGGCGTGATGCGGACCCTCGTGGCCCGCGGTCTGGCCGTGGAATGCGGCACCGATACGGACACGGGGGGCATCCTGTATAGGACCACGGAGCTATTTCTGGAAAGATTGGGGCTGACGTCGCTCGACGAGCTCCCGGACATCGCCCCGTTGCTGCCGGATGTCGACCTGGTCGACGAGATGAGCGACGATCCCGCGGAGGACCCGCGGATACCCCTGGGGCGGCGCAGAACCGCTGCGCCCGACCCCGCCCATGAACACCAGAATGAAGAGATGTGACGCACTCATGACTGAGTCCGCTGGCCGAGACGGCTCACCGGTCCGCCTCCAGAAGATCCTGGCACAGGCCGGGATCGCCTCCCGCAGGGCCTCGGAGGACCTCATCGCCCGAGGGCGGGTGGAGGTCAACGGGAAGATCGTGCGCGAGATGGGCGTCAAGGTCGATCCCACCACGGCGGTGATCCGCGTGGACGGCACCCGGATCGTCCTCGACGACGACCTGGTCTACCTGGCGCTGAACAAGCCCCGCGGGTACCACACCACCATGTCGGACGACATGGGTCGGCCCTGTGTGGGCGACCTGGTCGCCGACCGGGTCGACGCCGGACAGCGGCTCTTCCACGTGGGCCGCCTGGACGCCGACACCGAGGGGCTGCTGTTGGTGACGAACGACGGCGAGCTCTCGCACCGTCTGATGCACCCGTCCTACGAGGTGTCCAAGACCTACATGGCCACCGTGACGGGGGTCGTCGGCAAGGGCGTCGGCAAGAAGCTACGCGAGGGCATCGAGCTCGAGGACGGCCCGGCCAAGGTCGACCAGTTCGCGATCGTCGACGTCCACGAGGGACGCTCGCTGGTCAAGGTGGTGCTCCACGAGGGGCGTAAGCACATCGTCCGCCGGATCCTCGACGAGGTCGGGTATCCCGTCGAGTCGCTGGTGCGGATCCGCTTCGGCGCCGTCGCGCTGGGCGACCAGCGCGCGGGGAGTTTCCGGAAGCTCAACCGTAAAGAGGTCTCGGATCTCTACTCCGCGGTGGGCCTGTGAGCGCGCCGGCCGGACCCGCCGGCGTCCCGCGGCGACGGATCGCGATCGACGGTCCCGCCGGTACCGGCAAGTCGACGCTCGCCCGGACGCTCGCCGAGCGGCTCGGTGGGGCGTACCTCGACACCGGTGCGATGTACCGGGTGGCCACGCTGCAGGTACTGCGCGCCGGGATCGACCCGGAGGACGCCGCCGCGGTGATCGCCACGTCCGCCGATCTGCCGATGGAGATCGGCACCGACGCGGGATCCGAGCGGATCCTCCTCGCCGGCGAGGACGTGAGCGACGAGATCCGCACCGCCCGTGTCACCGCGGGCGTCTCGGCGGTCTCCGCCGTCCCGGAGGTCCGGGCCAACCTGGTCGGGCTCCAGCGTCGCCTGGCCTCCGGAGGTGGCACGGTCGTCCTCGAGGGCCGCGACATCGGCACGGTGGTGCTCCCCGACGCCGAGGTGAAGGTCTATCTCACCGCGAGCCCGGAGATCCGGGCCCGGCGCCGGACCGAACAGGATCGCGCCGCCGGCCGTGACGCCGACTACGACGAGGTGCTGGCCGCGGTGATCGAGCGGGACCGCAAGGACTCCACCCGCGCCGCGAGCCCGCTCCGGCCGGCCGAGGACGCGATCGTCATCGACACCTCAGACCTCACCCTCGACGAGGTGCTCGACCGGTTGGTCGCACTCGCGGAGGGCGCCGACGCGTCGCACGGCGACGCCGCAGAAGGGAACACACAGTGAGCAGCAACGAGGACTTCGACCTCCCCACGGGTCCGGTCGAGGAGACCGTCGAGGACGCGTGGAACGACGACACGGACTGGGACGCCGTGGCCGAGGAGTGGGCCGACGAGATCGGCGCCGAGATCGACGGGGTGGAGATCCTGCCCACCGTCGCCATCGTGGGACGGCCCAATGTGGGCAAGTCCACGCTGGTCAACCGGATCATCGGTCGTCGCGAGGCCGTGGTGGAGGACGTCCCCGGGGTGACCCGGGACCGCGTCTCCTATGAAGCCCTGTGGAACGGCCGCACCTTCATGGTGCAGGACACCGGTGGGTGGGAGCAGGACGCCAAGGGCATGCACCGCTCCATCGCCCAGCAGGCCGAGATCGCCATGGGCACCGCCGACCTCATCGTCCTGGTGTGCGACGGGAACGTGGGCATCACCTCGGCGGACGAGACCGTGGCCAAGAGCCTGCGCCGCTCGGACACCCCCGTGATCCTGGCGGTCAACAAGGTCGACAGCGAGAAGGCCGAGCTGCAGTCGGCCGAGTTCTGGGGGCTGGGCCTCGACCAGCCCTACGCCATCTCCGCCGCACACGGCCGCGGCACCGCCGACCTGCTCGACGAGATCCTCCGCCGGCTGCCCTCCAAGGCCCGGATGCGTGAGACGACCGACGTGCCGCGGCGCGTGGCGCTGGTCGGCAAGCCCAACGTCGGCAAGTCGAGCCTGCTCAACAAGCTCACCGGCGAGGAGAGGTCGGTGGTCGACAACGTCGCGGGCACCACCGTCGACCCGGTGGACTCGCTCGTCGAGTTGGGCGGCAAGACCTGGCGCTTCGTGGACACCGCCGGTCTGCGGAGGAAGGTCAACCAGGCCTACGGGCACGAGTACTACGCCTCGCTCCGCACCCGTGGTGCCATCGAGGCCGCCGAGGTCGTGGTGCTGCTGCTGGACGCCTCCGAACCGATCACGGAGCAGGACCTGCGGGTCATCTCCATGGTCGCCGATGCCGGTCGGGCGCTGGTGATCGCCTTCAACAAGTGGGACCTGGTGGACGAGGACCGCCGGTACGACCTGGACAAGGAGATCGACAGGGAGCTGTCCAAGATCCTCACGTGGGCCTACCGGGTGAACATCTCGGCCACCACGGGCCGTGCCCTGGCCAAGCTGGTGCCGGCGATGGAGGGCGCACTCGACTCCTGGGACAAGCGCATCCCCACCGGTCCACTCAACACGTGGATGAGCGAGGTCGTGGCCGCCACCCCGCCGCCGATGCGGGGCGGGAAGCTCCCGCGGATCCGCTTCTGTACGCAGGCCACCACCCGGCCCCCCACGTTCGTGTTCTTCTCCACCGGGTTCCTGGAGGCCGGCTACCGGCGGTTCCTGGAGCGGCGGCTGCGCGAGACCTTCGGCTTCGACGGCTCCCCGGTCCGGGTGAACGTGCGCGTCAAGGAGCGTCGACAGCGCAAGTGACCAGGCGATTGGAGCGCTCCCACAGGCGTGCGCTAGTCTGATCCAGTCGCCGCGCGAGACGCGGTGGCGGGCGGGCTGTGGCGCAGCTTGGTAGCGCACTTGACTGGGGGTCAAGGGGTCGCAGGTTCGAATCCTGTCAGCCCGACACAACACACGAGCAGGGCGGTCTTCCACGAGGGAGACCGCCCTGTCTCATTTCGCGCCTCGGGGCTACACGCCGGTGTTTAGATGGGATCTCCTCCACCAGAGCGCTCATGAGGGGTGACGATGACCGAAATCACGATCGGCAGCGCGGTGGGCGCTCCGGACGTCCCGGCCCGGCTCGACGCCAGTCGTTTCAACCGTCACACCTTCTGGTGCGGTCAGAGCGGCAGCGGGAAGACCTACGCGCTGGGGGTCGTGCTCGAACAGTTGCTCCTGCACACCGAACTCCCGATGGTCGTCCTGGACCCCAACGCCGACTTCGTCCGGCTACCCGAGTCGCGGGAGGACGCCGACCGGGCGGACTCGGCTCGATTGTCAGAGCTGGATATCCGGGTGTTCCGCTCGTCCGCCGGCGCGGGGGAGCGTCTGCACGCCCGGTATCTCGACCTGTCCCCGGCGTCCAAGGCCGCTCTGATGCAGCTTGACCCCATCGCGGACGCCGAGGAGTACAACGTCCTCCTGCACGCCGACGTCCGCGCGGAGCACTTCGACCCCACGACCGCGATAGACCGGATGCGAGCGTCGACCGACCCTGGGGAGGTTCGGCTGTCCTACCGGATGGAGAACCTCCAGGTGCTCGAATGGGATCTGTGGTCCCGAGGTGGGAACTCCGTCGTGGACGTCATCGACGAGCGCCCCCGCGCGACCGTGCTGGATCTCGGAGGCTTCCAACACCCGGCCGAATCCAAGGTCGCGGCGTTGGCCGTCCTGGAACACCTGTGGACGCGGCGCGAGGAGCGACGTCCGATCCTCGTCGTGATCGACGAGGCGCACAACATCTGCTCGCCGGACCCCCAGGACGATGTCGAGCGTGCGCTCACCCGCCAACTGGTCCAGATCGCCGCCGAGGGCCGCAAGTTCGGGCTGTGGTTGCTGCTGTCGACCCAGCGTCCGAACAAGATCCACCCGAACGTGCTCTCGCAGTGCGACAACCTTGGTCTGATGCGCGTCAACTCGCCCAGGGACCTCCTGGAGCTCGCGGAGGTGTTCGGGTTCGCCGGCGAAGACCAGAGAAGACCAGATACGGCGATCCGCCTCGTTCGCACAGGGACAGGCGCTCTTCGCCGGGGGCTTCGTCTCCGAGCCGACGTACGTGCAGATGGGCCGCCGGATCACCGAGGAGTCGGGTGGGGACGTCCGGGTGCCACTACGCGACGACAGGTGAGGTGACGGCCTCTCCCGGGTTCACGGGCGCAGGCGTCACACCAGCGCCGCGAGTCGCCTCCTGCGACAGTTCTGGGTGACGATCCACGCGACGTCGCGGCTGTCCGTCGGGAAGTTGAGACCGTCGTCGACGGCATCGAGAACACTGGACGCGTTTCTCGACATGATGCGCGGCGCCACCACCGGGAAGATGGTCGTACGGATCGCGACCGAGCAGTAGTAGGGCCCCACTCGTGGCGCGTCGACGGATCCGCGCTCCGGTCGAGCGGGACGGCATGTGATCCCCGAAGGGGGCATCATGGCAGCATGAAGTCCATCGGCGGTGACCGCCGGAGCGGGGGAGGGGTGCTCGGGTATGACCAGTCACGATCAGGACGGTGACGGCGAGGACGCCCGCGCCCGCCTGATCCGCCACGTCGACGATCTGTGCGCGGGCACGGCCCCCTCGGGACCCCGAGAACTCTCCGATCGGGCGGCCCTGCTGGTCGCCTGTGGTCTCGTCGAACCGCGGATCGTCGACGTGGTGCTCGCGCGACTCCACCGGAATCTGCCCTTCCCCACAGTCGGCGGTTTCCACCAATTGCGTGTGATCGAGGAACAACGTCACGACCTCAGGCGGCTGCTCGGCACCCCGTTGCCGTCGGTCCTGAGGGTGGCGTTGCGCACCCGTCTGGCAGACCTCGACCGGAGGTACGTCGCCCTGCGCACCGGGTTCACCCGCGGCGCAGGTGTCTTCGCATATCGGATCAAGGACATCCGCGCAGACCGCAAGCGAGGGGTCCACCTGGACCCGGAGGACCGGGGTCGGCTCTTCGACGCCCTCGCCTCCACTCCGACGAGGGCACCGGTGCCGATGGTGCCCAAGACCATGGTCGAGTTGGGCACCGCGGCGGCCGCCTACGGGCAGCGCGAGATGGGAAGGGTCGTCCTGCCGCACCGTGTCCAGGCCGTGGTGGAGTCGCTGCCCTCTCTCCCACGGATCCGGGCGGACAACCGCCGCCTGCCCGAGATGTACACGGCGCTGCTCATGGAGGTCGGCGGGCTGTACGACCGACTGATCCGGGCCTACGTGCGCGGGGGGCGATCAGTGGAGGAGATCCGGTTGCAGTTCGACGCGGAGACCGAGGTGGTGGGGCTCGCCGGAGACCTCTGCCGACTCCGCGAGACGGCGGCGACGCCGGGTGTCCCACCCGCGCGTGACGGGTTCACCATCCTGACCGGGATGGGCGCGGCTATCGACGAGGTCTGGGCCGAGGTGGTCGAGCGGGCGGTCGCGTTCCGCGAACTGGTGGAATCGGTGGAGACCCGCGCCGACGCCGCGGTGTCCGAGGCCGCGCGGCTCGACGACATCGCGCGCGAGAACGGTGTGAGGCCTCCGTCCACCGTGCATGCGCCCAGTCCCGCGGACCTCACGGCCGAGCACCTGGCGGCCCGCGCCGGTGACCGGATGCTCTCCACCGAGGCGATGCGCAGGCTGCGCGGGCAGATCGACCCTGATCGCTGACGCAGCGAGCAGCGGGGTGCGCCGCCGAACCCGTCAGCCCCTGCGTACGGTGGCATCAACTGTTCTGTAGACCGGGAAGGACTCCACGCGTGGGATTCGCCAACCGCTTCTGGAAGCTGATGGGCTCCACCCAGGGCCGGGACACCTCGCGCGCGCAGAGTGCGGTCGAGGCGTCCCACGGCTTCGACGACTGGGCCTCGGGAATGGAGGACGCCGAGTTCGCGGACGCCGCCCACGATCTGCAGCTCTTCGGCGAGTCCCCCGAGGACCTCGCACGCTTCCTCGCCCTGGCCCGGGAGGCCGCGTCCCGAGCCGTCGGACTGAGGCCGTTCGACGTCCAGCTCCAGGGCGCACTGAGGATGTTCGCGGGGGACGTGGTGGAGATGGCGACCGGAGAGGGCAAGACCCTCTCTGGTGCGGTCGCGGCGGCCGGGTACGCACTCCAGGGGCACACCGTCCACGTGATCTCCGTCAACGACTACCTCGCGGCCCGTGACGCGCGGTGGATGGGGCCGATGTTCGAGCTCCTGGGGCTGACGGTGGGTCACGTCACCGAGTCGTCGTCCCGCGAGGACCGTCGCGGCGCCTACTCCTGCGACATCACCTACGGGTCCGTCTCCGAGATCGGTTTCGACGTGCTGCGGGAGCAGCTGGTCACCGATCCCGCGGACCTCATCGCGCCCACGACCGACGTCGCTCTGGTCGACGAGGCCGACTCGGTCCTCGTCGACGAGGCGTTGGTCCCGCTGGTGCTCGCCGGGTCCACCTCCGGGGAGGCGCCCACGGGGGAGATCCTCTCCGCGGTCCGGAAGCTGCGAGCGGGCCGCCACTACGAGACCGACTCCGAGCGGCGCAACATCTTCCTGACGGACGACGGTGCCGAGGCGATCGAGGGCGAACTGGGGATCGGGGACCTCTACGACGCGGAGCATGTCGCCACGACGCTGGTCCAGGTCAATGTCGCCCTACACGCCTGTTTCCTGCTGAGGCGGGACGTGGACTACATCGTCCGTGACGGGCGGGTCCAGCTGATCAACGCCTCGCGGGGTCGCGTCGCCGAACTGCAACGGTGGCCGGACGGACTGCAGGCGGCGGTCGAGGCCAAGGAGGGGGTCGCGGTCTCGGAGGCCGGTCAGATCCTCGACAGCATCACGGTCCAGGCGTTCATCGGCCGATACGACCGCGTGTGCGGAATGACGGGAACGGCCCTGGCGGCCGGGGCGCAGCTGCGCGAGTTCTACTCACTGGGCGTGTCCCAGATCGACCCGAACACCCCCTGCGTCCGGGTCGACGAGGCCGATCGGACGTATATCGACGTCGACAGCAAGACCCGGGCCGTCGTCGAGCACATCGCCGCCGTCCACTCGACCGGTCAGCCGGTGCTCGTGGGAACCCACGACGTCGCGGAGTCGGAGGAGCTCGCCGCACGCCTGTCCGAGAAGGGCGTGGAGTGCGTGGTACTCAACGCCAAGAACGACGAGGAGGAGGCGGCCATCATCGCCGAGGCGGGGGACGTGGGCAACGTCACCGTCTCCACCCAGATGGCGGGCCGCGGCACGGACATCCGTCTGGGTGGGTCCGACGAATCCCGCCGCGACGAGGTGGTCGAACTCGGCGGTCTGCACGTGGTGGGGACCGGGCGGCACCGGACGGAGAGGCTCGACAACCAGCTGCGCGGGCGCGCCGGACGCCAGGGAGACCCCGGAAGTTCGGTGTTCTTCGCCGCGATGGACGACCCGGTCGTGACCTCGGCCCTGGAACCCGAGAAGATCCCCACCGCGCACGACAGGATCAGCGGGCTGCTCAAGGGCAACCGTGGCCGGGACGCGGTCGACCACGCCCAGCGTGTCACCGAGGGCCAGATGCTCGCGATCCACTCCAACACCTGGCGGTACAGCCGACTCCTCGCCGAGCAACGCGCCATCCTCGCCGAGCGTAGGGCGGCCCTGTTGGTCACGGAGAAGGCGTTCGAGGAACTCACCGCGCACGATCCCGGGCGCAGCGCCGAACTCGTGGAGACGCACGGCCGTGACGCCGTGGTGCAGGGGTGCCGGGACATCATGCTGTGGCACCTCGACCGGGGCTGGGCCCGTCACCTGGAGACGATGAACGACGTCCGCGAGTCCATCCACCTCAGGGCCCTGGGGCGGGAGAACCCCCTCGACGAGTTCCACAGGATCGCGATCGATCACTTCAGGGACCTCGCCTCGGACGCGGTCCGGGAGTCTGAGACCACGTTCGCCGAGATCGAGTTCACCGATTCGGGGGTGGATCTGGTGGCCAACGCGATGGCGCGGCCCACCTCGACGTGGACGTACATGGTCCACGACAACCCGATGGCGGCGGGTGGCAACGTCTTCTCCGGGATGATGTCGACCTTCCGATGAGCGCGGCGCGGGAGGGACGGCGTGAGACCGATCTGAGGGAATGGCGGACCGGCGAGGGCAGGGTCCTCGGTGCGCGCATCCCGCAACCGCGCGACGGGCACCTCTCCGCCGCGGTGCCACCCGGTCTCGGGTACGAACCGCCGCCGCGTGACCCCCAGGTCAGCGACAGATTCTGGACGCTCCCCAACGTCATCTCGCTGGCGCGCATCGCGCTTATCCCGGTGCTCGTGGTGAGCATCCTGGTCTGGGACGACCCGCCGCTGGCGCTGTGGCTCCTCGGCGCGTTGGTCGTCTCCGACTGGCTCGACGGCAAGATCGCACGACTGTGGAACATGCGGTCCACCTGGGGCGAGCGTCTCGACCCCCTCGCCGACCGCATCCTGGTGGCCGCTGTGCCCGTGGCCTTCGCCGTCGCCGGGTACATCCCTGTCTGGGTCGTGGCGATCCTCCTGGTCAGGGACGCGCTGTTGGTGGGGACCGTCCCCGTGTACCGCCGGAGAGGGATCGAACCGGAGGTCACCTACCTGGGCAAAGCCGCCACGTTCGCGCTGTTCTGGTCCCTTCCCCTGCTCCTCGCCGGGTTCGCGGGAGTCCCCGGCGGGGAGGGTTTCCTGATCCTCGGAGAGGCGTGCCTGTACTGGGGTGTGGGCCTCTACTCCTGGAGCGGGTCGATCTACCTGTGGCAGGCCTGGAGGATCGCGCGGTCCGTCCCCCCGCGCCGTCCCGGATCTACTGCAGTGGGGCCGTCCGGCGGTGTGTAATGTCGCCAGATGTACACGCCAAGTGAGCCACGCGAGAAGGGCACGTCAGTGAGTGACCAGAACATCCCCGACCAGCTCCGGTACACCGACGAGCACGAGTGGGTGGAGCGGGTGTCCGACACCCGAGTTCGCATCGGCATCACCGAGTACGCGCAGTCCAAGCTGGGTGACATCGTCTTCGTCCAGCTCCCGGACGTGGGCGGGGAGACGGAGTCGGGTGAACCGTTCGGCGAGGTCGAGTCGCCCAAGAGCGTCTCCGACCTGTACGCGCCGCTGAGCGGGAAGGTCGTCGAGGTCAACACCGCCCTCGAGACGTCGCCCGAGCTAGTCAACTCCGACCCGTACGGTGAGGGGTGGATCGTCGTCCTCGAGATCCCGGACGTCGACGATCTGGAGACGCAGCTCGAGCAGACGCTGGACTCGGACGGATACGCCAAGATCACGGAGGGCTGAGGGGTAGGGACCGCCCCCGGCCCCGCGGCCGGACGGTCCGACATAGAATCGCAGGCACCGCATGGTGAGCCCCACGCCCGGGCTCGGACGAGGAGAGACGAACGTGACCGAGAACAAGAACATGCCCGAGGCGACCGCCGAGACCACCTCGGTGTTCCGCGCGGAGCTTCTCAACGAGTCCGATCAGCAGGCGGCTCAGTCCGAGCCCGCCGTCACCGGTGTCGAGGGACTGCCCGAGGGGCAGGCGCTCCTGGTGGTCAAGCGAGGGCCCAACGCGGGCTCCCGTTTCCTCCTGGACCAGGCCACCACGTCGGCCGGCCGCCATCCGGACAGCGACATCTTCCTCGATGACGTCACGGTGAGTCGTCGCCACGCGGAGTTCCGGAGCGAGGGCGGTACGTTCAACGTCGTCGACGTCGGATCCCTGAACGGGACGTACGTCAACCGCGAACCCGTGGACTACGCCTCGTTGTCGAACGGCGACGAGGTCCAGATCGGCAAGTTCCGCCTCGTCTTCCTGACGGGTACGCCCGGGCAGTGACAGCCGCCGGACACGGCGCCACCGAGGAGGGACACCTCTCCATCGGCGGCGTCATCGCACTCCTGAGTCCGGAGTTCCCGGACCTCACGGTGTCGAAGGTCCGGTTCCTCGAGAACGAAGGACTGGTCACCCCCGAGCGGACCGCCAGCGGGTACCGCCGGTTCAGCGTCGGGGATCGTGAACGGTTGCGCTATGTCCTCACGGCGCAGCGCGACCGGTATCTGCCCCTCAAGGTGATCCGTGAGGAGTTGGAGGCGCTCGACTCCGCGATCGCGGACGGGTCCACGACCGCCCTGCTCCCGCGGCCCGGCGGGGACGGTGTGCCGGGGTCGACCCCGGACGATTTCCGCAGCGACACCGTTCTGCGCCTCACCCGTGAGGACGTGGTCGAGCAGTCGGGGGTGGACGCGGAGCTCGTCGGTTCCCTCGTGGACGCCGGGCTCATCGTGGCCGGCCCCGGCGGATTCTTCGACCCGGAGGCGGTCCTGGTCGCGCGGACGGCGCACGACCTCGCCGGCCACGGCGTGGACGTCCGTCATCTGCGGGGCTTCCGGACGGCCGCCGACCGGCAGACGGGCCTCATCACCCAGATCGCCGGCCCGGTGGCACGGCAGGGCGACGCGGATGCACGGGATCGCGCCGCCGAGTTGGCCCGGGAGATCGCCGCGCTGTCGGTCGCTCTGCACTCCACGCTCGTCACCGTGGCCGTCCGGCACGCGCTGGAGTCCTGACGCACGCGCCCCGGGACGGATCGGAGCTAGGCTGGACCCGTGGGAGAGGCGGAGGACATGGGAAAGAACATGCGAGAGGTGAACGTCGTCGGCATCCGTTTCGAGGAGCCGGAGTACGCACCAGTACTGATCCTGCACGAGAAGGACGGGGGGCGGTACGTCCCGATCTGGATCGGAGCGTCCGAGGCCGCCGCGATCAGTCTCCAGCAGCAGGGCGTGCAGCCGGGCAGGCCACTGACCCACGATCTCGTGGCGACGCTCCTCGAGACCTTCGCCCATCCACTCGAGCAGGTGGAGATCGTGGGGGTGTCCGAGGGGACGTTCATCGCGGAGCTCGTCTTCGAGGGCACGCGGGTCTCAGCCCGGCCGTCGGACGCCGTCGCCGTGGCACTGAGGACCTCGTCCCCGGTCCTGGTCAGCCGTGAGGTGCTCGACGAGGTCGGGATCTCGCTGGTGGAGCAGGGCGAGGAGGAGGTGGAGGCGTTCCGTGAGTTCCTCGACCAGGTGAGCCCGGATGACTTCCTCGGTGGTGGAGACGCTCCGCAGGAGCCCGGCGGCCCCACGTCCTGAGCGCTGCGACCAGGTATTTCCGTCTCCACAGGAGCCACTCCAGCACCAGTGCGCAGGTCGCGGCCAGGTCTCAAGTTCAACTTGAGGTTGAGGTTTACCGCGTGTCCTATTGATCGCGGACCCTCGCGGGCCTAGCGTTGCTCCCAGTGAACTACACCGATGGTGTTCACGTGTTCAAGGATCCGGACTCGACAGAGTCCGGCACCGTGTCCCCGCGACAGCGGCGGCACCCCACAGCTTGAGGGAGCAATCGTGGCCGACCACACCCGGGATCCGGAGTCGTCCTCCACCGGTACGCACACGGAGGGTCTCTTCGGAGGCGACGTCGAGGCCACCCAGGCCACGTTCGACGAGGTGCAACCGGGACTGTTCCCCGACGACGGCATCCCGGACGGCACGAGTGGATACCGCGTGCCGATCGCCTGCCAGATCGCCGGCATCACCTACCGGCAACTCGACTACTGGGCCCGGACCGATCTGGTGGTGCCGTCGATCCGCAACGCCGCCGGGTCCGGCAGCCAGCGCCTGTACTCGTTCAAGGACATCCTCGTCCTCAAGATCGTCAAGCAACTGCTGGACACCGGGATCTCGCTGCAGAACATCCGGAAGGCCGTGGACCAGATCCGCTCCCGGGGAGTGAAGGACCTGGCCACCATCACCCTCTTCTCCGACGGTCGCACGGTGTTCGAGTGCACCTCGAAGGAGGAGGTCTTCGACCTCCTCCAGGGCGGACAGGGAGTCTTCGGTATCGGGATCGGTGGTGCGATGCGGGAGCTCGCCGGGTCGATCTCCGAGTTCCCCGCCGAGACCGTCTCCGCCGAGGACGTCATCGAGCCCCTCGAGGACGAGTTGGCGGCCCGTCGCCGCGCCCGCGCCTCGCGGCGTACGGGCTGATCGGAGGAGTCGTCTAGACTCGGCGGTGCGTTCACGCGACTCACGGGAGAGTCCCGCGGTATCCACCGCGGGCGCCGAAGGAGCAACTCCTCTCCGAGAATCTCTCAGGCACCCGGACCGTGTAGTCGTCGAACGCCTCTGGAGAGCGGTGGAACAGACCACCCGCCCACGGGGAAAGCGCGGCCCACAGGTGGGCCCCGTGAATCTCTCAGGCGCCGGCGTCAGCCGGTTGGGGACAGAGCGGAGAGGGTAGCACCGGCCCGCAGGCCGCCCGTCCGGGCGGCCCCGCCCTTCGAGGAGCACCTGTGACGACGACCCCGCACACCGCCCGGACCGGAGGCGAGTTCGTCGCCCGCCATCTGGGACCCGACGCCGACGGCCTGGCCCACATCCTGCGGACCATCGGCGTGGACTCGCTCGACGAGCTCGCCGAGCGCGCGTTCCCGTCGGTCATCCTCGACGAGGTGGGTCCCGACGGCCGGGCAGCGGGCATCGACGCGCTGCCCGAGCCCCTGTCCGAGTCCGACACGCTCGCCGCGCTGCGCGTGCTCGCCGACCGGAACGAGGTCGCGGTCTCCATGATCGGGCAGGGGTACTACGACACGCTCACCCCGGCCGTGATCCGCCGCAACGTCGTCGAGAGCCCCGCCTGGTACACGGGGTACACCCCCTACCAGCCGGAGATCAGCCAGGGCCGACTCGAGGCTCTTCTCAACTTCCAGACCATGGTCGCCGACCTCACCGGCATGGACATGGCGGGCGCCTCGATGCTGGACGAGGGGACCGCGGCCGCCGAGGCCATGACGATGCTCCGCAGGGCCAACCGGTCCTCGAAGAGCCCCCGCTTCGCGGTCGACACTGACGTCTTCGGACAGACCGCCGCCATCCTCGCCACCCGCGCCGAGCCGCTGGGTATCGAGATCGTCACCGCGAACCTGATCGACGACGGGTTGCCGGAGGGCGACTTCTTCGGAGCACTCGTGCAGACGCCGGGTGCCTCGGGCCGCGTCGCCGACGTCGCCGGGCTGATCGACCAGTGCCACGACCGGGGAGTCCTCGTGGCGGCGGGCGTCGACCTGCTCGCCGCGACCGTCCTCACCCCGGCCGGGGACAAGGGTGCGGACGCCTGCTTCGGCTCGTCCCAGCGCTTCGGTGTCCCGATGGGCTTCGGTGGCCCCCACGCCGGCTTCCTCTCCTGTCGCACCGCCCACGCCCGCAACCTCCCGGGCCGCCTCGTGGGCGTGTCGACGGACGCCGACGGTCGGCCGGCCTACCGGCTGGCGCTGCAGACCCGCGAGCAGCACATCCGCCGCGACAAGGCCACGTCCAACATCTGCACCGCTCAGGTCCTGCTCGCGGTGGTCGCCGCGATGTACGCCTCGTACCACGGAGCGGAGGGCCTGGCGGCGATCGCCCGGCGCGTGCATTCCCATGCCGCGGTCCTGGCCGACGGCCTCGTCGCCGCGGGTGTCCAGGTCGTCCACGCCGACTTCTTCGACACCGTCTTGGCCAGGGTGCCCGGCCGTGCCTCCGAGGTGCTCGCCGCCGCCGCCGAGCGGGGGGTGAACCTGTGGAGGGTCGACGACGACCACGTGTCCGTCTCCTGCGACGAGGCCACCACCGGGGACCACCTCGCGCTCGTCCTCGAGGCGTTCGGCGGTGACGTCGCCGACATCGCGGACGCCGGACAGCTGGAGATCCTCGTCGATCCCGCCTACGGCGACCGGACCTCGCGCTTCCTCCAGCACGAGGCGTTCGTCAGGTACCGGACCGAGACCGCGATGCTGCGGTACCTGCGCGCCCTCGCGGACAAGGACCTGGCGCTGGACCGCACCATGATCCCGCTGGGTTCCTGCACCATGAAGCTCAACGCCACCACGGAGATGGAGCCCATCACGTGGCCCGAGTTCGCGGGCCTCCACCCCTTCGCACCGGTCGAGCAGACCCGAGGGATCCGCCGGCTCGTGGCCGACGTGGAGCAGTGGCTCGTCGACATCACCGGCTACGCCGCGGTGAGTCTGCAGCCCAACGCGGGCAGCCAGGGGGAGTACGCGGGCCTGCTGGCGATCCGGCAGTACCACCGCTCCCGCGGCGACGAGGATCGCAGGGTGTGCCTCATCCCGTCCTCGGCTCACGGGACCAACGCCGCGTCCGCGGTGATGGCGGGGATGAAGGTCGTCGTCGTCGGATGTCGACCCAACGGGGACGTCGACGTCGACGATCTCCGCGAGAAGGTCGGCCGGCACGCGGCCGAGCTGTCGGCGATCATGATCACCTACCCCTCGACCCACGGGGTGTACGAGCACGACATCGAGGAGATCTGCGCGATCGTCCACGACGCCGGGGGACAGGTCTACATCGACGGGGCCAACCTCAACGCGCTCGTGGGTGTCGCCCGTCCGGGGCGGTTCGGTGGCGACGTGAGCCACCTCAACCTGCACAAGACCTTCTGCATCCCGCACGGTGGTGGCGGTCCCGGGGTCGGCCCGGTCGCGGTGGCCGAGCACCTGCGCGAGTTCCTGCCCGGCCACCCCTACGAGGAGGGTCTCGGTTCGGGCGCGGTGGTCTCGGCCGCCGCCTTCGGATCCGCCTCGATCCTCCCCATCACGTGGGCCTACGTCCGCATGATGGGCGCGGACGGGCTGCGTCGTGCCACCCTCACCGCGATCGCGAGTGCCAACTACCTGGCCCGGCGGATCGGCCCGGACTTCCCGGTGCTGTACTCCGGGGACGGCGGGTGGGTGGCGCACGAGTGCATCCTCGACCTCCGGCCGCTCATCGACTCGGTCGGCATCTCGATCGACGACGTGGCCAAGAGGCTGGCGGATTACGGTTTCCACGCGCCCACGATGAGCTTCCCGGTGCCCAACACGCTCATGGTGGAGCCCACCGAGAGTGAGGACCTGGCCGAGCTGGATGCCTTCTGTGACGCGATGGCCGCGATCCGCGCCGAGATCGACCGGGTCGCCTCGGGAGAGTGGACCGTGGAGGACAATCCGCTGCGCGGGGCTCCCCACACCGCCGAGAGCGTCTCCGCCGACGAGTGGGAGCACGCCTACCCGCGCAGCCTGGCGGGCTACCCGCTGGGATCGGAGTGGCGCCCCAAGGTCTGGCCCGCGGTGCGGCGGATCGACGGCGCGTACGGCGACCGCAATCTGGTGTGTTCCTGCCCTCCGCTGGACGCGTTCGCCGAGGACTGAGGCGCAGGGGGCCGGCGTTGTCGTACCCGCGTGACACCGTGCGGGCATGACGACGACCGGTTCCCGTCCCGTTCCAGATCTCCCCTCTTCGTGCTTGACGTGGTGTCGCGCCCAGCCTCCGGCACTGCTGGTGGCGGACGAATACGTGGAGGTCGACCTCGACCTGTGGAACCTCAGGCTGGCGGAGCGAGGGGTCGACCTCCGGCTGGTCGCCGGTGGGCCCGACGGCGGCCGGGTCGAGTCCGGGTCCGGATACCTCCGCAGGAGTGACCTCTGGGCAGCGGGCCGCAGGGCTCGGGGCAGCCTGGAGGAGTCCGTGGTCGCGCTCTACATGTGTGCGGCCTGGCTCGCCGGGCACCCGCAGCGATCGGGCGTCCGCAGGGGTCTGCCGGACTTCCGTGTACCGGAGCGCGACCGCTCCGCGTGGCGCTCGGTGTCACCTCACGGATATCCCCTGGTCCTGCACGAGGTGGCGGACTGGTTGGACGCCCCGGCGGAGGCCATGAACCTGCTCCGCAACGGCGCGCCGTACGGCAGGGCTGGCAGGGGGGTGCCCGATCTCGGGTTCCCGCTCGCCTCGCTCTATCTGTCGTCCCTGGGAATGGCGTGGTCGGACCAGACCATCGTTCCCGTCGATTCGGCCGGGATCGCCACGCTGGTCCACGCGGGATGGACCGAGATCGACTCGCTCGGTCGCATGACGCCACGCCGGTATCAGCGGTATCTGGACGTGATCTCCGCGTGGGCGGACGAGGCCGCTGTCGACCCGCTCGTGGTCGAGATGTGGGTGGTGCGCGACTGGCATGACCGGCGCTCGATGGTCGCGCAGTCGGGGTCGTCCGCGGAGAGTCCGCGCGGCGGCCGCCCGCGGTGAACCAGCGGAGAAGATAGTGTCCGCTCCATGGAACCGCAGAGCATGACCGTCGACATCCCGGCCGGCACCCTCGACGTACTGGACTGGCGTACCACCGGGCCCGAGCGCGGGACCGTGTTGGCGTTGCACGGCTTCCCGGAATCCCCGTGGGAGTGGGAGGCGGTCGCCGGGGTGCTGACGCAGCAGGGACTCAGGGTCGTCGCTCCGGCCCAGCGGGGGTACTCGGCCGGTGCACGCCCGGACGACGTCGGGGCCTATGCGATCGAGCACCTGAGCGCGGACGCCCTGGCGATCGTCGACCATTTCGGTCTGGAGACGGTGCACGTGCTCGGCCACGACTGGGGGGCATCGGTCGCATGGTGGCTCGCCGCCCACCACCCCGGGCGGGTGTCGAGCCTGACGGTGGTGTCCGTCCCCCACCTGTCGGCCTTCGCGTGGGCTCTGCAGTCCGACCCGGACCAGCAGGCCCGATCGGCCTACTTCGCCCTCTTCCGCCAGGAGGGGAAAGCCGAGGACGTCCTGCTCGAGGACGGAGCCCGACGTCTGCGGGCGATGTTCGACGAGCACGTGTCTGACGAGCTCATCGCCAAGCACCTCGAGGTGGTCGGCACGCGGGCGGGGCTGACGGGAGCGCTCAACTGGTACCGCGCGATGCGGCGGTACGACCTGCCCGACGTGTCGGTCCCCACGACCTATCTGTGGGGGGAGGACGACCCAGCGATCGGGCGCTCCGGTGCCGAGGCCACCGCCTCCCGGATGGCGGGGGAGTACCGCTTCGTCCCGCTGGCGGGCATGGGGCACTGGCTCCCCGAACAAGCCCCCGAGGTGGTGGCCGCGGAGGTCCTGGACAGGATCGGCTGACGCCGGAGACCCGGGTGGGTCGGGCACGGTCCCGGTGTCAGGACTGGCGCAGTTCCCGCTTGAGGAGCTTGCCCGACTGGTTCCGGGGCAGTTCGTCCACGAAGACGACCCGCTTCGGCACCTTGAACGGCGCGAGATGGGCGCGGGTGCCGTCGATGATCTCGGATTCGGTGGCGTGGACGTCGTCCCTGAGGACCACGATCGCGGTGACGGCCTCGATCCACTTGTCGTCCGGTGTGCCGATCACGGCCACCTCCGCCACGCGCTCATCCTGGTAGACCGCGTCCTCGACCTCCCGGGACGCCACGAGGACACCACCGGTGTTGATGACGTCCTTGATGCGGTCGACGACCTCGATGAACCCCTCCGGGTCGCGCACCACCAGGTCGCCGGAGTGGAACCACCCGTCGCGGAACGCCTCGGCGGTGGCGTCCGGCTTGTTCCAGTAACCCGTGCACAACTGCGGAGACCGGTAGACCACCTCGCCCCGCTCGCCGTCCGCGACCTCTGCGCCCGTCTCGTCGACGACGCGGGCGTCCACGAAGAACACCGGTCGGCCGGCGCTCGCCGGGCGGGCGTCATGCTCCTCCGGGCGCAGGACGGTGGCCAGTGGGCCGATCTCCGACTGTCCGAAGCAGTTGTAGAACCCGAGGTCGGGATACGTGCCGCGCAGGCGCTGGAGCACCGTCACCGGCATGATCGAGGCGCCGTACTGGGCCTTGCGCAGACTCGACAGGTCCCGGGACTCCAGGTCCGGATGTGAGGCCAACGGCACCCACACCGTCGGCGCGAGGAAGAGCGAGCCGATCCTGTCGACCTCGACCCGGCGGAGGATCTCGGTGATGTCCGGGGCGGCCATGAGGTGCACCGTCGCCCCCAGGGAGAGGTAGGGGAGCGCGAACACGTGCATCGCGGCCGAGTGGTAGAGCGGCATGGTCACCAGCGGCTCGTCGTCCGCGGTCAGGTCCAGGGCGAGAATGCAGCTCACGTACTCGTGGACGAGCGCGGAATGGGTCATCATCGCGCCCTTGGGGCGTGAGGTCGTCCCCGAGGTGTAGAGGAGTTGGGCCAGATCGTCGCCGGTGGAGGGGGACTGCACCGGGGTACACGGGGAGTCGTCCGTCGCCGAACCCAGAACGGTGCCGTCCGCGGTCTCCCCCTCACGGGGCAGCAGCGGCAGGGAGCGCAGCCCCGGCATGGTCTCGAGTACGTCCGACAACGTGGCGGCCTGTGCCGGGTCCACCAGGACCAGGGACGCCCCCGAGTCGGTCAACAGGTACTCGAGTTCGCCGCCGGTCAGGGCGTAGTTGACGGGCACGTGTGTGAACCCGGCGCGGGAGGTGGCGAGGAAGCCGATGAGATAGGCATCGGAGTTGACCCCGTAGCCGGCAACCCGGGCGCCGTTCTCGAGGCCCTGGCCGGCGAGGGTCGTGGCCACCCGGTCGACCGCGGAGTCCAGCGCCGCGTAGGTCCACCGGCGTTCGGCGAAGGTGAGTGCCACGCGGTCGGGGAACCGGGCCGCCGCCCGGCGCAGGACGGCGTCGACCGTCGCGGAACTCACGGCGGGACCGGGGAATCGAGGGGGTGTGGTCATCGTCTCAGCCTAGAGGTCAGCCGGCGAGGTCATGGTTCGGCGGCGACGATCTCCAACACCTCCGGGGGGACCGCCCCGTTGCTGTCCCGCGGGGTCCAGTGCTCGCTCGGGACCCACTGGGATCCGCACCCTCGGCACGCGAACATGGGCTCACCGCGGCGCTCCACGGGGGTCCTCGTCCACTCGCACAGGTCGCGGCACGAGCGGACCCGTAGGGGGACGCCGTCGGGATCGGGCTGTCGCCGGGGCCGGAAGGGCAGTGCACGGAAGCTGGACATCTCTGGGCTTGAGGATAACCGGTCGTCGTGTGGGTAGCCTGATCGCGGATGCGGGTGGACGGAGGAGGGCGACGTGAACGCATGTCCCTGCGAGAGCAGGCGCCCGTTCGATCGCTGCTGCGGACCGCTCGTCGAGGATGGTGTCCCGGCCGAGACCGCGGAGCAACTGATGAGATCGCGGTACACGGCCTTCGTTCTGGGTCGGGAGGACCACCTCTGGCGCACCTGGAGCCCGCGGACGCGGCCGGCCCGGGTGGAGGCAGGTGACGTCGAGTGGACCGGCCTCGCGATCCTCGACGTGGTTGCCGGTGGCCCCGCCGACCGGACCGGGACCGTCGAGTTCGAGGCCCGGTATGTCGGGCCCGAGGGCCCCGGTGTCATGCGCGAGCGATCGGCGTTCGAGCGCAGAGGTGGTCGATGGACGTATCTCGAGGGCACGGGATCGTCCTGAGTCCTAGGTGGCGGTCGGGTCTTCCGGCTGGCGGGTCACGGTGACCGAACCGATCGTCCTCGGGGCGGTCACGTCGATGCGCCCGATACGGTTCCCTCGGGGCATCGTCCAGGCGACCATCCCCCGGATCTCCTCGCCGGGAAAGCTCAGAACCGAGGGCACGAGTGGGTCCTCGACCGTCCCCGCGGGGTTCTCGATCCGCTCGAACGGTCGCCCCGACGGGTCGAAGGCCGAGAAGTCCTCCGGGCCCAGTTCCGGCTGACCGGATGCCTGCACCGCGCGGACGTCAACCACCACGACCGCGTCCGAGTACGTGGTCGAGGGCACGATGCGGAGGTCGGACAGGGTCACGGTGGCGTCCCACGATTCTCCGGCCACGGGGAACGGCCTGTCGAACTGCTGCGACGAGGGCAGGGGTCCGGACTGCTGGGCGGTCGGGACGGGGACGCCCGCGGAGTCGTCATCGCCGAACAGGGAGGCCGGTGAACAACCCGACGTGGAGACGGCCGCGGTCACGATCACTGCAGCGAGGACGGCGCGACGCATGTAGGCGCTCCTGGGGCGAGTTCTCACACCGGGCCCGTCCCGGCACGGTCTCAGATCCTACTGCTCACCGGGACGGTGGTCATCGGAGGCGCGCAGGTCACGCCATCGTCTGCCCGCGACCCGGTGCGCGAGGTCCGAGTAGACGTCGTCGAGTTCGGCGGAGATCTCGGCCAACTGGATCTTGAAGTTGACCGGGACGAACACCCGGTCGACGAACTCCGCCTCGGCGGAGATCGTCTGGCCGTCGAACACGTACCTGCACCACAGCGAGTCCCGGTTGAGGATCGCGACCTCGGTCTCCGCGGCCGCGGGATCCTCCACGGAGGACACGAGTGGGCTCCGGAACACGACGAGGGGGAGCGAGCGGTGCGCACGGACGAACAGCAGCACACACCCGGCGGGAACGGTGAACACGTCATGCTCGTCGGGTGTGACCCGACGCTCGTAGACCTCCGACAGAGCCGACTGTAGTGCTCTGGTCGCCTCGTCCGGGGTCGCGATGGGCTGCGACCGGAAGTCGGCGTCCGCCGACACGGGTTCACCCGAACCGGCCCCGGTCGCGTCCTCCGGATCGGACACGTCATGGAGGAATACCGGGTGGGGGATCCCGAAGACGCGCTCCATCGTGCCGGCGACCAGGTGCGCCACCTCGGGTGCACGGTTTACCGGGAACGTGAGGTCCGCCCCCGGAGCACCCTGGTCGGTCGGGCGCCGGAGCGCCCAACCGAGGGCCATGAGTTGGTCGAGCCGGACGGGCCCCAGCGGCTCCGGCGAATCCTCGGACCCGCCGCCGGAGACCTCCGCGTGGACGCTGCCGCCGCCGGTGGCGGTGAAACGCACGTACGGGGTGCGGGTGGACGGCGACCCGAGGACGGGAACGGCCAGGTCGAACGTGGCTCCCGGGACGAGGTCACGCAGTAGTCCGGCCAGGCGGGTCGCGAAGCGGTTCCACCCGGCAGCGATCGACGCGTCCACGTCGAACTCGAAATCCCGCATGAGTGGCAGTCAACCACCGCACAGCCGAGCACGTCGGTACTTCGGGATGTCCGGTGGGAGTGATCAGCTCCCCGCCTCCGGCCGGCCCGCCTGGTAGTCGGACCAGTACTCGTCCGAACCGTCGAAGCGCACGCGCACCCCGCCACGGTGCTCGACGACCTCCGGCTGGACGGGAACGATCCTGCGCTCGGAGTCCAGTGCTGCCGCGACGTCGGGGAACCCGGCGAGGACGCGGAGTTGGGTCCACGTCGGGGGGAGGAGCATGGACCGGCCGGCACGGAAGTCCTCGAGGAGGTCGACGGGGCGGGCCCACATGGTCAGGTCGACCTCGGTCGTGAGGTCATCCGGTTCCTGTCCCTCCGGTAGCGCGGCGAGGAAGAACCTCGTGTCGTACCTCCGCGATTCCACCGAGGGCGTGATCCAGTGGTCGTAGGGGCGGAGTCTGCCCGCCGCGAGTGAGAGATCCTCGTCGGCGAGGAACGCGCTGAAGGTCAGCCGGTGGCTCTCGAGCTCCTCGCGGCTCGAGTGGTACCGGCCGGCGTCCGCGACCGGGGAGCCGTCGAGGTGGTCGGCGAGGAGGACGCCACATTCCTCGAAGGTCTCCCGCGCCGCCGCGCACACCAACCGGCGCGCTCGAGGCACGTCGCAGTCGAACCGCTCGGCCCACCACGCGGGCGCGGGGCCGGACCAGGCGACATCCGGATCGTCGTCCGAGGCGTCCACGCCCCCGCCCGGGAACACCGTCATGCCGCCGGCGAACGCCATCCCGCGGACGCGGCGTGCGACGAACACCTCGGGTCCGCGATCGGAGTCCCGCATCACCATCACGGTGGACGCGTCCTTGATCGGGCGGGCGGTGGGGTCGTTGCCTTCGGTCATGCGGACAAGTCTCACCCGGCGCGGTGGAGGACGGTTCGTCGGGGTGGCCGGACGGCGCCGTCAGTACGTGCTGTCGGAGGACACCCGACGTGCCAGCACTCCGTGCAGGACACGATCGACGTGCTCGCGGAGGTCGGCTCGGTGGTCGCGACCGGGCGACCGGTCGATCCCCGAACGGACGATGCTCATGTACAGGACGTCGAAGACGGTCTGGGCGGGACCGTCGAGGTCCTCCGCCTCCGGTGCCCGCGGGGAGTGCCGGGCGAGCACGAGTCCGATGATGCCCCGGAGTTCCCCGAGGATGCGCTGCGCCTCCGCCCGGTGCGGGCCGGGTTCCCCGAAGACCGTCTCGCGGTGGTAGGCGACGATGTTCTCCGGCTGGTTCTCGAGGGCGGAGAACAGGGGGTCGCACAGTGTGACCAGATCCTCGACGGGGTCCCCGGTATCCGGGACGGTCTCGACCATGGCGCGGAACTCCTCGTTGGCCACCATGCACAGGAGCTCGCCCTTCGACTGGGCGTACCTGAACAGTGTCCCGGTGCCGACCTCCGCCTGATCGGCCACCTCCTGGGTGGTGACCGACGAGTACCCGTTGCGGAAGAACAGGTCGCGGGCGGCGGCCAGTATCCGGCGTTGCTTGTCCGCCTTGTTCAGCTCCCGGCGTCCCGGCTCACGGGCTAGGGTCACGAGAACCACTCGGTGGGCTTGCCCGCCACCAGGAGGAGCGAGAAGACCACGGCCACCACGATGAGGGTCACCACCAGCGCGACGACCGGGGACCGGAGCGCGAAGGCCAGCGTGCGCTCGGCGAGGGTGCGCGACTGTTCGCCTCCGGGCCCGAGCCGCCAGTGTCCCTCAAGCAGCCCGCGGCGCTCGACGGACCTCTCGAACGGCACGGTGGCGTAGGGGATGACCGCGGACGCCAGGCCCATCAGGCCGGTCCCCGCCGACCAGCGCTTGTCCGTCCAGACCGCGATCGTCGCCACGGTGTAGCACAGGAACACGAAACCGTGGATGCTGCCACCGACCGTGGTGGCCCAGTCGAGACCGAACCCGTACTTGCCGACCATGCCCAGGATCAGCAGCGTCCACGTGATCACCTCCGCGAGCGCGAGCCTCTTGTACAGGATGCGGGGGGTCACAGATGTCCTCCAGGGGTCGGATCGGTGTTCGTCGGTCATCGTACGGACACCGGAACCGCGGCCCGGTTCAGCCTCCCCGCTGCGTCACCCCGCGAGGGTCAGCGACGCGAACCGGACCTCGCCCGCCTCGTCGCTGGCGCCGAGGTCCACGACACCCTCGACGGCCCAGCCGTGGTCGTTCTCCGGATCGTCGAGCACCTGCCGGACCCTCCAGGTCCCCGGCTCCACCCCGTCGCCCGATTCGGTGACGGAGAAGAGGGCGGGTCCGCGCGCCGCGGGCCCGGTTCCGATCGCGTCGTACTCGTCCCAGTACGCATCGATCTCGGTGTCCCAGTCGGGATGGAGCGGGACGTCGGCGTCGAGTTGCACCAAGGTGTCGATGTCGTCTCGCGACAGGAGCTCCACGCGGCGGAACATCGCGTTGCGGACCATCACCCGGAACGCCCGCGAGTTGGCGGTGACGGGCCGGGTGGTGCCGCTCGACTGACCGAAGGCGAGCTCGGCCACCTGGTCCGGGGAGACCTCGGGGTCGGTGAGCAGTTCCCACTCGTCCAGCAGGCTCGAGTCGACCTGGCGGACGAGTTCCCCGAGCCATTCGACCAGGTCGTCGAACTCGTCGGTCCGCAGGTCGGCCGGAACGGTCTGCCGCAGCGCACGGTAGGCGTCGGTGAGGTAGCGCAGGACGGAACCCTCCGACCGGCTGAGTCCGTACGCGGAGACCAGATCGGAGAAGGTCATCCCCCGCTCGACCATCTCGCGGACGACCGACTTCGGGGAGGGCTCGACCCCCGCCACCCACGGGTGCCCGGCCCGGTAGGCGTCGTAGGCGTCCGCGATGAGGTCGCCGAGGGGTGTGGGCCACGAGATGTCCTCGACCAGCTCCATCCGTTCCGAGTACTCCACCCCCTCTGCCTTGAGCGCCCCGATCGCCTCGCCGCGGGCGGCCCGCTGCTGTGCGTAGAGGATCGGGCGCGGGTCGTCGAGAACGGACTCGATCACCGAGACCAGATCCAGGACCGGGGTGGGGGAGTCGGGGTCGAGGACCTCCATCGCGGCGATCGCGAACGGGGCGAGGGGCTGGTTGAGCGCGAAGTCCCGTTGGAGGTCCACCGTCAGACGGACGTGCCGTCCGTCGTCGTCCGGCTCCGCCATCCTCTCGACGATGCCGGCGGTCTCGAGCCCGCGGAAGAGTTCGATCGAGCGCAGCACGTGCTGCCGGATCCGGGCCCGGGTCTCGTGCGAGGACAGCAGGAGGTGCCGCATGTGGGCGTAGCAGCTCCCCGGACGCGAGATCACGTTGAGCAGCATCGCGTTGTTGACCTCGAAGCGGCTGGTGAGCTGCTCGGGCTGGGCGCCGACGAGTTTGTCGAACGTCGAGCGGGACCAGTTGACGAACCCCTCCGGCGGCTTCTTCTTGGCCGACTTGCCCTTCTTCTTGGGGTTGGCGGCCGACTTGGCCGCGGCCTTGGCGTTCTCGACCTCGTGCTCGGGAGCCAGCACCACCACCAGACCCTCGGTATCGAACCCCGCTCGGCCCGCACGGCCGGCGATCTGGTGGAACTCCCGGGCCTTGAGGACACGTTGCCGGCGTCCGTCGAACTTGGTGAGCCCCGTGAACAGAACGGTCCGGATGGGGACATTGATACCGACGCCGAGGGTGTCGGTCCCACAGATGACGGTGAGCAACCCGTCCTGGGCGAGCCGTTCCACGAGGCGGCGGTACTTCGGGAGCATGCCGGCGTGGTGGACCCCGATTCCGTGCATGAGCAGCTTGCGCAGGTTCCGGCCGAACGCGGTCGTGAACCGGAATCCGCCGATCTCCTCGGCGATGGCGGCCTTGCGCTCCTTGGTGGCCACCGCCACCGAGGTCAGCGCCTGGGCCTGTTCCAGGGCCGAGGCCTGGGTGAAGTGGACGATGTAGACGGGTGCCTTGTCATCCCGGAGCAGGAGTTCGACCGACTCGTGGATACTGCGCAGTGCGTAGTCGAACGTCAGGGGGACAGGTCGCTCGGTGCCCCCGACCAGCGCGCACTCCCGTCCGGTCCGGGTACGGAGATCCTCGATCAGCCAGTCCACGTCGCCGAGCGTCGCCGACATCAGCAGGAACTGCGTGTCGGGGAGTTCGATGAGCGGGACCTGCCAGGCCCAGCCCCGATCGGGCTCGGAGTAGTAGTGGAACTCGTCCATCACCACCTGACCGATGTCCGCGGCGGCGCCCTCCCGGAGGGCGATGTTGGCCACGATCTCGGCGGTGGCACAGATGATCGGTGCGTCGGCGTTGACCGCGGCGTCACCGGTGAGCATCCCGACGTTCTCGGCGCCGAACACCGCGCACAGAGCGAAGAACTTCTCGCTGACGAGCGCCTTGATCGGCGCGGTGTAGTAGCTCCGCACCCCGCGGGCCATGGCGGAGAAGTGCGCCCCCAGGGCGACCAGCGACTTGCCCGACCCCGTCGGCGTGGCCAGGACGACATGGCTACCCGCCGCCACCTCGAGGACCGCCTCCTCCTGCGCCGGATAGAGCGTCAGGCCCTGGTCGGCGGCCCACGCCACGAAGGCGTCGAATACCGCCTCCTCCAGGAGGTCGGAGGGGACGTCGTCGAGGTCGGCGAGGAGTTCGGGCAGTTGCACCCTACCGAGCCTAGTCGCCCGGCCGCGACCGTCCGTCCGTGCTAGCGGGCGCGGGGCTCGTCGTCGCCGGTCTGCTCCGCGAGGAACCGCTCGAACTCGGCACCGATCTCGTCGCCGGAGGGCAGCGGTGTGCCGCCGGGGTTGAGCGAGTCGGAGCCGTGGCGGGACTCCATGAACTCGTCGTACTGCTTCTCCATCAGCTCCACGGCGGTCCGGATCTCCGGGCTGTCGGCGATCTGGGCGGTCACCTGTGCGGTGAAGTCCCGGGCGGCGGTCTCGAGCTCACCGGACGGCAGCTCCAGCTGGGAGATCTGGGCGATGTTGCCGACGAGGTTGAGGACCGCCGCGGGGTAGGCGGTCTGGGACAGGTACTGGGGTACGTGGACGGTGAAGCCCGCGGACGGGATGCCGTGCTCGGCCATCCGGAGCTCCAGCAGCGCGCTCACGTTCCCCGGGACGGAGAACTCCCCGGGCCACGCGGTGAAGCCACGGATGAGGTCGACGTCGCTGGCGTGTGCACTCGACTGGGTCGGGCGGGTGTGCGGTACCCCGAGGGGGATGGCGCCGAGACCGACCGACATCCGGGCCCCGAACGACCCGGCGAGGTCGATCACGGATTCGGTGAACCCGTCCCACCTCAGGTCCGGCTCCAGGCCGGAGAGCAGCAGGAAGAAGGTCCCGCCTGCGTCCTTGACCGCGTGCATCTGGATGGTCGGCTCCGAGTATCCGGCGAAGTGGTCGAAGGAGTACCGCACCTGCGGTCGACGCGAGCGGTAGTCCACCAGCTCATCCGCGTCGAACTCCACGATCAACTGGGAGTCCAGGCTCTCCTTGAGGTGTTCCGTGACGCCCTGGATCGCCTGGCCGGCGTCGGAGAAACCCTCCAACGCATGCACGAGCACCGGACCCTGTCCGGATTCCGATCGCAGATCGGGGACGGGCTCGATCAGTCGGTACAGATCGCTGTGCCTGGCCATGTCGACTCCTCTCGTCGCAACACCCCGAGCCGTCCGGTCCGGTCCGAACTGATCGTCCCACCGGGACGGGGTTTCTCCTCTTTGCCAACGACGGCGGGCCGCAGTTGATTCCCCACCGTGCCGCGGGCTCCACAGCGGGTCGCCCCCCGCGGATTTCCTCCGGGACACCGCAGGTGGAGTGTCAGAAAGTTGATCCGGTGCACCGGCACCCGCGGGCCGCCCTCGGCCGGGGAGCGGCCGCGAGACGACGAGACAGGTGGACGACGATGACCGCGAACGGACGGATCGGTGACGACGGTGTGGACGACCCTCGGACGGTGGTGATCTCCTCTCCGGAGGAGCTCATCGCGTCCATCCCGTCGATGTTGGGGTTCCCGCCGGGGCCCGGATCGGTGGTGGTGATATGCGGGCGGACCGCGGACGGTCACGCCGGGCCGGTCGTCAGGATGGATGTCGACGGCCTGCTCGGAGGTCCCGGATCGCCACCCGGGGAAGGAGACGGACGGGACGGTGCGGACGGACGGGACGGTGAGGACGGGCGGGGCGGTGCGGACGGGTGGGGCGGTGCGGAGGACTGCCGCTCCGGGGAGGGTGAGCCGTCACCGGTCGTGGCCGACGACGGTCCGGCTCGTGGGCTGGCCCGGTTCTGCTCGAGGGAGGGGGTGACCGACGTCCACCTGGTGGTGGTTCACGAGGACTGTGCGGACGGGCACTCCGCCGGTCTCCGCGCGGAGGACGCCGCCGCGGCGTTCGAGTACTGGTTGGGGCTGGCCGGGACGCAGGTCGTCGGCGCCTACGGGGTGGGCGAGTTCGCACACGGCTCGCCGTGGGTCGATCTGTTCGGGATGGTCCGGGGAACGCAGGTCGACCCGGACTCGACGGAGATCGCCGCGGTCCACGCGTTCGACGGGCGGGTCCGGGCCGGTTCGCGGGCAGAGATCGAGCGGCTGTACCAGGTGCGGGACCACGGGGCGTGTGACGACGATCCGCACGGTCGGGGACCCGCACGGCTGGAGGGGGCCCTCGAGGTGGACCGCGCGGTGAGGGCGCACGAGGACGCGGAACGCCGCCTGGAGGACGGGGAGGAACTCGACGACGACGAGTTGGCCGGGATCGGACGCGTCCTGCTGGACATCGCCGTGCGGGACGAGGTCTACCGGCGCCTGGCCCACCGGGGTCTGTGCGATCGCGACGGCCGCCGCCTGCTCTGGTGGTCGCTCGCGCGCCGCCGGCCGGGCCGCGAACGCTCGGTGGCGTTGCTGTTGTTGGGAGCCGCGGCCTACTTCGCCGGCAGCGGGGTCCACGCGCGGTCCGCTC
>NZ_JAALEB010000471.1:0-6713 GCF_014145165.1 Dietzia sp. Cai40
GGTGGTGGGCTTCGACGGGGATAGGGGCTTCGACGGGGTGGTGGGGGCCGGGCTCAGCCCGAGTTCCGCAGCGCGGTGGCCAGGCCGTTCATCGTCAGCTGGATGCCCGTCCGCACGTCGGGGTCCCGGTCGCCCGCGCGGTAGCGCCGCAGCAACTCCACCTGCAGCACGTTGAGCGGCTCGAGATACGGGAACCGGTTCCGGACGGAGCGGGCGAGCGCCGGGTTGTCGTCCAACAGGGTCTCCTGCCCTGTCACGGCCAGCAGCATCTCGCGGGTGAGGTCGAACTCGTCGGAGATCACCCCGTGGATCCTCCTGCCCACCTCGGCGTCCGGGACCAGCTCGGCGTACCGGGCCGCCAGGCCCATGTCGGCCTTGGCCATGACCTGCGCCATGTTGGACAGCGTGGTGCGCAGGAACGGCCAGTCCCGGTAGAGGCGCCGCAGCGTGGCCAACCGTTCCTCGGCGTTCGTGCCCCCGGCGTTCGTACCCCCGGCGGCTGTGCTGTCACCATCGCCGGCATCCGCGTGACCGTCGGTCGCACTCCCGCCGGTCGCTTCCCCGCCGGTCGCATTCCCGCCGTCATCGATCCAGCGCTTGAGGGCGCTGCCCACGCCGAACCAGCCGGGCAGCATGACGCGGGACTGCGACCACGACAGCACCCAGGGGATGGCGCGCAGGTCGTCGACCGTCGAGGTCTGCTTGCGTGAGGTGGGGCGCGAGCCGATGTTGAGCTCGCCGATCTCGCTGAGCGGCGTGGAGGTGGTGAAGTACTCGATGAAGCCCGGGTCCTCGTGCACCAGCTCGGCGTAGGCCTCGCGGCCGAGCCGGGCGAGCGCGGCCATTACCGCGTAGGCCTGCTCCGCGTCGTCACCGAGACCCTCGACGTCGAGCAGCGAGACCTCGAGCGTGGCCGCCACCAGTGCCTCGAGGTTGCGGCGGGCGCGGACCGGCTCCGAGTACTTGGCGGAGATGATCTCCCCCTGTTCGGTGATCCGCAACGCGCCCTGCACCGCGCCCGGAGGCTGCGCGAGGATCGCGTCGTAGGAGTTGCCGCCTCCGCGACCCACGGCCCCGCCCCGGCCGTGGAAGAAGCGCAGGTGCACATCCGCACGGGCCGCCGCGTCGACGAGCGCGAGCTCGGCCTCGTAGAGCGACCAGTTGGCGGCGAGGTACCCGCCGTCCTTGTTGGAGTCCGAGTAGCCCAGCATGATCTCGAGCACGTCCTCCTGGGACCGCACCAGAGCGCGGAACTGGGGGAGTGCCAGGGCCGCGTCGAGCATCCGGGCCCCGCCGGCGAGGTCGTCGATGGTCTCCAGCAACGGGATGAGGCGCACGGTCGACCGGGGTTCGTCCGGGCTGCCGGAGAACAGTCCGACCTCCTTGAGGAGAACGGCGGGTTCGAGCAGGTCGGACACCGAGCCGCACATCGACACGATGTAGTGCGGCACCACGTCGGGTCCGAGTCCGGCGACCGCCTCCGCGGCGGCGCGCAGCACGCCCATCTCCTTGTCCGCGAACTCCGAGAGCTCCGCCCGGACGCCGAGCAGCGGTCGATCGTGGGAGAGCTCGCCGAGCAGGAGCTCGACGCGGGCGTCCTCGTCGAGCGCCGCGTAGTCCTCGGACACCCCGGCCAGCGCGAACAGCTCGGTGAGCAGGTCCTCGTGCGACTCCGAGTTCTGGCGCATGTCAAGGGACTGGAGGTGGAACCCGAACGAGTTGAGCGCCCACCGCAGGTCTCGCAGTCGCGGGGCGCGCAGCAGGTCGGACCCCACCGCGGAGAGCCCGGCGTCGATCGTCTCGAGGTCCGCCGCCATCTCCTCCGGGCCGGCGTACGGGTGGTCGTCGTCCAGGCCGATGAGCCGCCCCGCGGACAGCAGCACCGAGCGGGGCAGCGACGACCCGGTCGCGCGGGCGCGCGCGGCGAGCCGACGACGGACCACCCGGACCGCCTGGCGGAACGGCACGTCCTCCCGCGCCGGACTCCCCTCGACCTCGGTGTCCGTGAGGGAGTCGGCCAATGCGGCTATCCCGGAGTCGACCTCGACGATCCGGGCCGACATCGACAATTCACGCTCGAGCAGGCGCAACTGCTCGGCGTAGTGGCCGTGGAGCAACTCGGCCGCCCGGTCGGTGGCGAACCGCACCACCTCGCCGGTGACGTACGGGTTGCCGTCGCGGTCACCCCCGATCCACGAGCCGGGCCGCACGACGGCGCGGCCCTCGCACCCGAGGCGCTCGTCGATCTGGGCGTTGAGCGGAGGGATGACCTCGAGCAGGGTGGCCTCGTAGTACTGGAGCCCGGCCATCACCTCGTCCTCGATGTGGGGACGCTCGTTGCGGATGAGGGCGGTCTGCCACAGCGCGAGGACGAGCCGGCGCAGCTCGAGCTCGAGCTCGGCGAGCTCCGCCTCCGTCACGGGGTCCTGCTCCACCGAGCGCAGGCCGTCGCGACGGCCCATGAGGACGTGCACCCGGCGGGTGGCCTCGAACACCATCCGACGCCGGGTCTCCGTGGGGTGCGCGGTGAGGACCGGGGACACGCGGGCGGTCGCACGCACGGCCGCCAGTCGATCGTCGCCGTCCCCCTCCAGCAGGTCCGCCAACCGGGTCCACGTGACCTCCAGGTCACCGTCGGGCGGCGCCTCCCCGGCAGCCCGGTGCATCCGCCTGCGGCGCTCCTGGTGCAGGTCCTCCGCCACGTTGGCCAGCAGCGCGAACAGGGAGAACGCACGGATGACCGGAATGGCGTCGGCGGCGCTGATGTCCTTGAACAGGGCCGACACCTCGTCCCTGTCGGCCTCCGAGCGCCGGACCGCGAACGCCGTGCGGCGGGCCGTCTCGACGAGATCGAACACCCGGTCACCGGCGTGCTCACGGATCGTCTCACCGAGCAGGGAACCGAGGAACCGGACGTCGTCCCGCAGCGGGGCCACCGCCCGGGCGAGGGGATCGGTCCCCGAGTCGGTCGCGGGGTGATCCTGTGGGGTGTCAGCCATGGCCGCCAGGGTAGGCGGAGCATGTGACAGGCGGGTGAAACGTGGGATCGCGGGGGACCGGACGCCCGGCGGGCCGAACGGAGGTGGACCCCGGCCACGGAACAGGACGACACGGGGGACATCCCTGATGTACCGCGGCCCCGCGAGGCGCACACTGGAGGCATGACACAGCAGCCCGGATCCCCGCAGTACGGCGACCCCCGGTTCGGAGACCAGCCCGTGGCCGGGCCCGACGACCGCACCCCCGCCGCCCTCGCGCACGCGTCCAGCCTCATCGCCATGGCGCTGTCCGCCGGGTGGCTCTCCTTCGTGGGGCCACTCGTGATGTGGTTGATCTACAAGGACCGCAGCCCGTTCGTCCGACAGGCCGCCGCGGGGTCGTTCAACTTCAACGTCGGCCTGTGGATCATGAGCATCGTCGGGTGGATCTTCATCATTACCGTGATCGGCATCCCGATCGGCCTGGTGCTGTTGGCGGTCTCCTTCGTCCTCCAGATCGTCGGCCACCTGATCGGTACGGTGCGGGCCACCCGCGGCCGGATGATCAACTACCCGTTCCAGTTGCGCATCCTGAGCTGACGCCGCCGCTGCTCAGACCCCGGTCGGCTGCCGACCGTGGAGACTGTACTGCTCGAGCACCGAGTCGCGTAGCGCGCTGGTCAGCGGCCGGAACTCGTCGTCGTCGTCCCCTCCCACCAACGCGGCGCCGCCGCGCACGTAGACCTCACCGGGCCCGGTCCACGACTGCCGGCGCAGGTCGGGCTTGGCGATCTTCCGGGTCGCGGTGACCGGCATCGTCTCCATGATCCGCACGAAGCGCGGTGCCCACTTGGTCCCCATGTCGGGTTGGGTCCGGCAGAACTCGGAGAACGCGGCCGGGTCGAACGCCACGCCCGGCTCGAGCTGGATGGCCGCCATGACCTGGTCGCCCGTGCGGGGATCCGGCACGGGGTAGACGGCCACCACCAGGACGCCGGGGAAGCGGTCGAGGATCCGCTCGACCGGGCCGGCGGAGAAGTTCTCGCTGTCCACGCGGATCTTGTCCCCGGAGCGGCCGGCGAAGTAGAAGAACCCGTCGGCGTCCCGGTAGCCGAGGTCGCCGGAGTGGTAGACCTCGCCGATGTTGCGCTCGGCGGTGGCCTCCGGGTTGCGGTAGTACCCCTCGAACATGGCGGCGCCGGTGAGGTTGCAGATCTCCCCGATCGCCTCGTCGGCGTTGGCCAGGCCCCCGTCGGCGTCGAACTCGGCACGCGGGCACTCGCGGCCGTCCTCGTCGAGGATCGCGACGTCCATGTAGGCACCCGCGACGCCGAGCGCGTCCGGCGGGGTGTCCGAGGTGCGGCCGATCACGACCCCGCCCTCGCTGGAGCCGTACGACTCGCCCGGTTCGACGCCGAAGCGGCGGGCGAACTCGGCGCGGTCGTGGCTCGAGGCCTCGGTCCCGAAGACGGTGCGCAGGCGGGTCTGCTTCTCCTCCGGACGCTCGGGCTGGGCGAGGATGTAGGACAGCGAGCGGCCCACGTAGTTGACGTAGGTGGCGCCGAAACGCAGCACGTCGGGCAGGAACCCCGAGGCGGAGAACTTCCGACGCATCGCGAACGTGCACCCGACGAACGCGGCGGGGGCGAACGCGGCGAACATCGCGTTGCCGTGGAACATCGGCATCGCGCTGTAGGCGACGTCGTCCCTCACCAGGTTGCGGTAGTTGATCGTGCCGAGCATCGCGAGACGGCCGGTCGAGCACATGACGGCCTTGGGTGCGCCCGTGGAGCCCGAGGTGAACAGCAGCGCGAGCAGGGTGTGGGGGTCCCGGGCGGCGTCGTGGAGTCGGGGCTCCGCCCCGGCGTGTGCGGCCAGCAGGTCCTGCCACCCGGCCGAGTCCACGTCGTGCACGGCCACGACCCCTCCCGTCTCGTCGGCCAGGGTGAGGCCGTCGAGCAACCCGGCGCCGTGGGCGTCGGTGACGATCACGTCGCAGTCCACCCCGCGGATGTCCGAGGCCAGCTCGGCGCCCCGGCGGGTGGGGTTGACGCCGATGATCGTCACACCCGCCATGGAGGCCCCGGACAGGAGGAACAGGTACTCGGGGACGTTCTCCAGCAGGATGCCGACGTGCAGGTGGCGGAAACGCTCGGGACGGCCGGAGTACGCGTCGGCGTGCGTGGCGGACCAGTCGGACAGGATCGCGGCGCGGACCGCGCTCTCCGCCACGAACTCCCGCCACGTCCAGCTCGAGTCCTCGAAGAGGAGACCGGGATGGTCGTCGGTCGAGCGCTCGAGGAGGATCTCGCCGAAGGTCTCGTGACGCATGTCGTGGCCGGGGTTGAACCGAGGCGTGGTCATGAAGTTAAGTTAGCGCATTAGACGTCATCCGTCCGACGATGCGGAGTGCGATTCCCGGCGCGCGCGGACGCCACTCGCGCGACGATGGACACCCATCCCCCGCCCGGCAGGACTCCTTCCCCCGTGACCTCCCCTTCAGCGCACGCCCCCCGCCCACCGTGGGGCACCCGCATGCTCGGGCTCCAGCGGGAGGAACCCCCTCGACGGAAGCAGCGGGTCCAGCGGGTGCTCACCCGGATGCTGGTGATCACGCACGGGCTCGGGGTGGTGGGGGTCTGGATCGTGATCGGACTACTGCTGCCCCTCGAGCAGGTCATCTCCGGGCGGTTCAGCCCGGCGGCCCTGGTGGTGACCCCGGTGACCGCCCTGATCGGCATCGCCCTCGGGTCGTGGTGGCTCCTGAGGGTGGTGACCAACTGGATGAGGTGGGCCGAGGAGAGCCGGCCGCCGACCGCCGCCGAGCAGGCGCGGTGCCTGTCGGCGCCGCTCGGGATCACCCTGCGGACCGGGGCACTCTGGGCGGCGGGCGGGACGGTCGTCGCGGTGGCGTTCGCCCTCGAGGATGTCCAGGCCCTGTGGGTCGTCGCGGGCGCGATCGTGGTGATCGGGTCCCTGAGCTGTGGAACGGCCTACATCGTCGCCGAGATCGCGCTGCGGCCCCTCGCCGCGCTCGCCCTGGAGGCCGGGCCGACACTGCACTCCCCGGTCATCGGCGTGCGCGGACGGTTGCAGGCCTTCTGGGTGGTGAGCTCCGGTCTACCCCTCATCGGACTCGTTCTGCTCAGTGCCTACGCCGCGGCGAACAACCAATTCCCGGTCTCGCGGCTGGTGACCATCGTGGGGATCCTCGGCCTCGGGGCCCTCGCGGCCGGCTTCGCGGCGACCTGGCTGCTCGTCTCCGCCCTGCTCGCCCCGGTGTACTCCGTCCGCTGGGCCATGGAGGACCTCGCCGGTGGCGACCTCGACGCGCGCGTCGAGGTGTTCGACGGGACCGAGCTCGGGCAGCTGCAACGGGGGTTCAACCGGATGGCGGAGATGATCCGCGAGCGTCAGCGCCTGCGTGAGCTGTTCGTCCGCCACGTGGGCAGCCAGGTCGCCCAGGCCGCAGAGATCCAGGAGCCCCACCTCGGCGGCGACGCCACGTACGTCGGCGTGCTGTTCGTCGACCTGATCGGCTCCACCCGGCTCGCCTCCACGCGACCCGCCGGGGAGGTCGTCGAGACCCTCAACGCCTTCTTCGAGGTGGTCGTGGACCGGGTCGAATCCCACGGCGGGTTGCTCGACAAGTTCCAGGGCGACGCGGCGCTGGCCGTGTTCGGGGCCCCCGCGCCCATCGCCGACCCCGCGACGGCGGTCCTCGCCTCGGCCCGG
>NZ_JAALEB010000472.1:0-5101 GCF_014145165.1 Dietzia sp. Cai40
GCCGCCGCCGCGAGCGCCGCCACCGCCGCCGGCCTGGGCCCCGCCTACAACGTGGCCGAGGGATTCGAGGGCGACCCGGACGCGGCGGGCCATCGCGGGTCGGTCAACGGGTGGAAGGTCGCGGGACTGCCCTGGCGACAGTCCTGACCCGGCCCGACCCGCCACCCGCACCACCGACGACACTCAGAAAGCAGCGGATGAGAAACAACGAGCTCCCCGACGGACTCCACCCCGACACCCTGGGGGTGCGGGCCGGGCAGATGCGCACCGGCTTCGAGGAGACCGCCGAGCCGATGTTCCTCAACTCCGGCTACGTCTACGAGTCGGCCGAGGCGGCCGAGGCGTCGTTCAACGGGGACATCCAGCGGTTCGTGTACTCCCGCTACGGCAACCCCACCGTGGCGATGTTCCAGGAGCGGCTGCGGCAGATCGAGGGCGCCGAGGCGTGCTTCGCCACCAGTTCCGGCATGTCGGCGGTGTTCGTCTCGCTGGCCGCGCTGCTGGGCAACGGCTCGCGGCTGGTGGCCTCGCGGGCACTGTTCGGCTCGTGTTTCGTGATCTGCAACGAGATCCTGCCGCGCTGGGGCGTGGAGACGGTGTTCGTGGACGGCTCCGACCTGGACCAGTGGCGCGAGGCGCTCAGTGAGCCGACCGACGCGGTGTTCTTCGAGTCGCCCTCCAACCCCATGCAGGAGCTGGTGGACGTGCGCGCGGTCTGCGAGCTGGCGCACGCGGCGGGTGCGCAGGTGGTGGTGGACAACGTCTTCGCCACCGTCCTGCACCAGAAGCCGCTCGAGCTGGGCGCGGACATCGTGGTCTATTCCACCACCAAGCACATCGACGGTCAGGGCCGCGTCCTGGGCGGCGCCGTGCTGGGGCCGGAGGAGTACATCTCCGGACCCGTGCAGAACCTGATGCGTCATGCAGGCTTCGGTATGAGCGCCTTCAACGCCTGGGTGCTGCTCAAGGGCCTGGAGACCATGAGCCTGCGAGTCGAGCGCATGTCCGCCAACGCGCTGGAGGTGGCGCGGTTTCTCGAGTCGCACGACGCGGTGGAGTGGGTGCGGTACTCGATGCTGCCCTCGCACCCGCAGTACGCCCTGGCCACGGAGCAGATGTCGGGCGGCGGGTCGGTGGTGACGTTCGGTCTGAAGTTCGACGACGACGAGGTGGACCGCGGCAAGCAGCGCTGCTTCTCACTCCTCAACGCGCTGAGGGTCATCGACATCTCCAACAACCTCGGCGACGCCAAGTCCCTGGTGACCCATCCCGCGACCACCACCCATGCGTCCATGGAGCCGGAGGCGCGTGCCGCGGTGGGGATCACCGACAACGTGGTCCGACTCTCGGTGGGGCTCGAGTTCGCCGGAGACCTCATCGAGGACTTGCGTAGGGGTCTAAACTAAGTTTCATGCGGTCACATGGCGGCGCGTCCCAGACGAGGGTGGCGGTGCTGCCCGCAGCCCACCCGGCCGTCCGCAGGATCACCGGACTGGCGTCGTCGGGACACATCGAAATGGTCCCGGTGCGGCCGGGCGTGGTCAACGGTGAATCCCACCCGGGCACGTACGCGAAGGACGCCCGTCCGATCCCCGACCGCGACCTGGGGAGCCTGAATGTGGCCCACGTGCACTTCGGTTACGACTATCTCGAGCCGGAGAGCGCCCGCGACATGATCGAGCACCTGTCCCGCGCCGGGGTCCCGATGGTGCTGACCGTGCACGACATCGTCTACCCCTCGCACGAGGACTCGCAGCCGCACCGGGGGCACACCGGCGCGCTCGTGGGGGCCGCCGCACAGGTGCTCACGCTCACCGAGGTCGCCGCTTGGGAACTGTGGGTGCGGTGGGGTGTGCAGGCGATGGTGGTGCCGCATCCTCGGCTACTCGACGAGGCGGAGATCTCGTCGGCCATCCGCGCCTCCACGCACCTCCGGGCGCCCGGGGACACCGTCGTGGGTGTGCTGTTGGAACGGATGGGCGAGAACATCGAGGGGCCCGAGCTGCTCGACCTGTTGGCGCCGGTGGCGACCGGCCGGCGGAACGCGCATCTGCGGATCGTCGTGGAGGCGCAGGCGTGGCGTGACGCGTGCGGTGAGGACCGCGAGAGCGGCGGGCACCACCTGGTGGCCGAGCTCGCGGCGGAGGGCGGGTGGGAGTCCGTGCGGTTGATCCGTTACGAGGCCCGCGACCTGGGGCCCGTGCTCGCCGAGTTCGCCGCCCTCGACGTGTGTGTCCTGCCGTATCGTTTCGCCACCCACTCCACCTGGCTGGAGCTGTGCCGGGACCTGGGGGTGGCGCCCGTGCTGCCGGCCGTGGGCTTCCTCCGTGAGCAGTGGTTCGACCGCTGCGATCCGGACGAGCATTCGGGCGAGGTGTACGACCCCAAGGACCCCGGCACCTTGACATGGGCGGTGCGCACGGCCATCGATGAACCCCGGTCGCCGCCGCCGCGCGTCGAGGGCGCGGATCCGGGGAAGGTCATGGCCGCGCACGAGCAGGCTTACCGGATGGCCGCGCGACGGCGTGAGGCGATCCAGGACGGTTCGTGAACCCGGCCTGGCGGGTGTGACCGACCGCCGGTCGGGTGACGGGTCGGTCAGGTTCCGGCGTCCGCGCGGGTGATGTCGATGGGCCAGGCGAGCATCAGCACCGAGTCGGGCGCGGGGGACGCCGAGTTCATGCTCAGCTCGAGGCACACGGTGACGGGCGCTCCCGGGGTGGTGCGGGTGGCGGCGGGCAGCACCAGGGGTTCGTCGACGGTGGCGGCGTCCACCGGCTCCGGCAGAGTCGCGTCACCGACCAGGATGCTGGAGGTACCGCTGCTGAACGTGGGCGCGGCGCAGGCGCCTCCGCTGGTGGTGACGGCCCGGATCCGGACGTTGGCGGCGGTCGTGGGGTCGCCCTCCACCAGCGCGCCCCTGCCGATCATCACATGAGCCTCCGAGCGGGAGTCGACGCTCGTCCGCAGGGTCAGGGGTTGGTACGCGGAACGGTTGCGGAGCCCGGCGGTGTCCACGCGCACGGGGAAGTGCCCGCCGTAGGTGGAGATGGGTGCGGTCCAGGTGGTGCCGAAGTCGGTGGAGGCCTGCACTGACCAGGAGGAGCTGCGCAGCGCCGACTCGCGGGCGTCGTCCTCGCGGTCCTGGAGGATCACCGTGGCGCCGAGTGCACAGGCGGAAGCGGAGCCGAGGGCGACCAGCGCGGTGGCCGCGTGTCGAATCCGCATAGCTCCTCCGAAAGCCATCACTCGGCGATCAGTCCGGAGGAGGGGGCTCCGGCACGGGCTGGCCCGCCATGATCGCCGCTTCATCCAGAGTATGGTCGCCGGTGGCCGAATCGTTACGACCGCCCCCGGCGAGTGGCAAATCTCACACCGATATCGGCATGTCGCGCCTCGTGTCAGCGGATGTAGACGATCGTCCCGGTCTCCTGGTTGACGGCCGCCCGGCGCCGCCCCTTCGATTGCCATCCGTGGCGGTATCTTCGCCACAACGCTTCGACTCACCTGAAGTTGTTACCTGGCGAGAAGTACGGAGTTGTCTACGGGTTCTCAGTGGTCCGGGAGTGAAGTGTGAGGCAGTTAGGGCGAGACCCCACGGCTGTCAAGTCCGGAACTCGCTCGCGATGGCGCTGGCATACTCGATGGCAGTGCCCCGACCACCACGTCGGTGAAGTCACTCACACAACCCACGAGGAGTCGTCGATGCCCCCCACCTCCGCACTGAAGCTCGGTTACAAGGCCTCGGCCGAGCAGTTCGGCCCGCGTGACCTGGTCGAGTACGCGGTCCTGGCGGAGCAGGCGGGCATGGACTCGGCCACGGTCTCGGACCACTTCCAGCCGTGGCGCCACGACGGCGGCCACGCCCCGTTCTCCCTGGCGTGGATGACGGCCGTGGGGGAGCGCACCGAGCGGCTGCAGCTGGGCACATCCGTGCTCACCCCCACGTTCCGCTACAACCCGGCGGTGCTCGCGCAGGCCTTCGCCACCATGGCGTGCCTCTACCCGGACCGCATCTTCCTCGGCGTGGGCACCGGCGAGGCGCTCAACGAGATCGCCACGGGCCACCAGGGGCAGTGGCCGGAGTTCAAGGAGCGGTTCGCCCGCCTGCGCGAGTCAGTCCGGCTCATGCGCGAGCTGTGGACCGGCGAGACCACCAACTTCGACGGCGATTTCTACACCACCAAGGATGCGTTCCTCTACGACGTGCCCGAGGGTGGCGTGCCGGTCTATATCGCCGCCGGCGGACCCGTGGTGGCCAAGTACGCCGGCCGGGTGGGCGACGGCTTCATCTGCACCTCGGGCAAGGGCATGGAGCTCTACACCGACAAGCTCCTGCCGGCGGTGGAGGAGGGTGCCGGGATCAACGACCGTGACTCCTCCCGGATCGACCGGATGATCGAGATCAAGATCAGCTACGACCCCGACCCGGCCGCGGCCCTGGAGAACTGCCGCTTCTGGGCGCCGCTGTCGCTGACCCCCGAGCAGAAGCACTCCGTGGACTCGCCGCGGGAGATGGAGCGCCTGGCCGACGAGCTGCCCATCGAGCAGGTCGCCAAGCGCTGGATCGTCGCCTCGGACCCCGACGACGCCGTGGCGCAGGTCAAGCAGTACGTCGACGCGGGCCTGAACCACCTCGTGTTCCACGCGCCGGGCCACGACCAGAAGCGGTTCCTGGACCTGTTCAAGACCGACCTCGAGCCGCGGTTGCGTGACCTGGCGTGAGCGACGCGAGCACCGTCCCGGGCCCGGACAAGGCTGACCTCTCCGGCCTCGAGGGTCTCCTCGACGTGGCCGAGTCGGTCCGCGTCCTGCGCTACCCGCACGAGACGGAAGCCGACGAGGAGGGTCAGACCACAGAGTGGCACTGCGACATCGTCGTCGTCGACAACGTCCCCGCGCCCGGGTTCACCACCTACGCCACCGTCGGCGCCCGGGAGCTCCCCACCAACGTCACCACGCCCGACGGTCGGCAGATCCGCAGTGAGTTCGTCACCGTCGGCCGCACCGGACACCGCGCCATGGCCGACGTCCTGGACGCGTGCGCCCTGGCCGTCGCCACCGGGTCCATCCACGTGGCGCCGGGCGCGGTGATCCCGGG
>NZ_JAALEB010000473.1:0-1658 GCF_014145165.1 Dietzia sp. Cai40
CGGACGACCTCGAGACCCTCCAGCGCGTCCTCGACCAGGCGGCGGCGCTCGGGGAGGACCACCCCGATTCCATCCGTGTACAGCGCTCGGTCGGCCACATGTTCAAGCTGCTCAAGAAGTCCCGCCGGAACGAGGTCCGACGCGCCCGGCAGGAGGCGGACAAGGCGGTCATCGAGGCCACCGCGACCGGCTCGCCCTCCCGGATCGACGACGAGACGGCCGGGATCCGACTGGTGTCGAACACCCCGGGGGCCGTGGCCGGACACCTGCAGCGTGCGGTGGCGTGTTACGTGTGCAAGCAGTTGTACACCCAGGTCGATGCCTTCTACCACCAGCTGTGCCCCGAGTGCGCTGCGGCCAACCGCGCCAGGCGGGACCCGGACATGGACCTGACCGGTCGGCGGGCCCTGCTCACCGGTGGCCGCGCCAAGATCGGGATGTACATCGCGCTCATGCTGCTGCGGGCGGGGGCCGACGTGACCATCACGACCCGTTTCCCCCGCGACGCCGTCCGCCGGTTCGCCTCGATGCCCGACCACGCGGACTGGGCCCACAGGGTCCACGTGATCGGCGTGGACCTGCGCGATCCCGCCCAGGTCGTGGCACTGGCCGACGAGGTCGCCGCCGCCGGACCGCTCGACATCCTCATCAACAACGCCGCCCAGACGGTGCGCCGCTCCCCCGGGTCGTACTCCGGACTCGTGGACGGGGAGTCCGCGCCCCTCACCGGGCGGGCCGCCGACATCCCCATGATCACCATGGGCCGCACCTCCGAGCTGCACCCGGCCGCGCTGATGGGCGGCGAGTCCGCGCTCATCGGCTCCGACGAGGCCGAGCGCGAGGCCGGACACATCGCCGAACAGGCGCTCCTGGCCGGGTCGGCGTCCCTGGACCGCGTGGACGCCGGCACCGCCATCGATGCCGGCGGGCTGCTGCCGGACGTGGTCGACCACAACAGCTGGGTGGCCACGGTCGAGCAGGTGGAGCCCATGGAGATGCTCGAGGTGCAGCTGTGCAACTCGGTCGCCCCGTTCATCCTGGTCTCCCGACTGCGGCCCGCGCTCGCCGCGTCGAACGCCCGCCGCAAGTACGTCGTCAACGTCTCCGCCATGGAGGGGCAGTTCTCCCGGCGCTACAAGGGCGCGGGGCACCCGCACACCAACATGGCCAAGGCGGGCCTCAACATGCTCACCCGCACCTCCGCCGAGGAGATGTTCACCGAACACGGCATCCTCATGACCGCGGTCGACACGGGCTGGATCACGGACGAGCGTCCGCACACGACCAAGGTCCGGCTGCACGAGGAGGGCTTCCACGCACCCCTGGACCTCGTCGACGGCGCGGCCCGCGTGGTGGACCCGATCGTCCGCGGCGAGGCCGGAGTGGACCTCTACGGCTGCTTCCTCAAGGACTTCGAGCCGAGCCCGTGGTGAGCGTCGACGCCGCCCGGCGGATCCTGGCCGACGAGCTGCTGCCCGCGATCCGTGCCGCGGTGGCCGATCTCGGCGGCGACGGGCCCGACACGCTCGTGCACCACCGGCCCACCGCCGAGGGTTCCGAGTGGCCCACCAACACCGCCGCCGCGCTCGTCCACCACCTGTGCGGCGTGCTCACCTCGTGGGGCGCGGCCTGCCTCGGCGGTGAGGACATCGTGCGGC
>NZ_JAALEB010000474.1:0-1963 GCF_014145165.1 Dietzia sp. Cai40
GCGGCTGCCGGGGCAGGAGCGGGTGCAGGAGCGGGAGCCTGTCGAACCGGCGCCTGCTGCACCGGGTACGTCGGGGCTTGCTGAACGGGATACGACGGGGACTGCTGCACCGGCACGGGCTGCGGAGAGCGGACCTGCTGCGTGGGAGCCTGCGGCGCCGGAGCGATTTCGACCTTGGGGGCCGACTCTCGGCGCTCGTCGGGCTTTTCTTCCCTCTTCACCTCACGGGCTGGCTGGACCGCCTTGGCCACGCCGGCCTGCTTGACCTGGGCGGGACGCTGCTGCGGGGCCGTCCGAGATGAGGTCGCCTGTGCGGCCTTCGCGGAACGGGGAGTCGCGCTGGCCTTCTGGGCCACGTCCACACCGGCCTGAGTGGTCGACGGTCGAGCACCTGGTGCTGACGCCTCCTCGATGCCCGACTGCGTCGCAGCCAGGGCTACCGACACGCCTCCGAACGCGATAAGGGCCGTGGTGGCCCCAACTAAGGCTCCTCGTAGAGCCGGGCCCGCTGTGGCCCGTCGGTCGCTTTCCGTCACTTCGGCTCCTTGCTGCCTACCGACATATTGGTACCAATATTGGTAGAGTACCGCCAACGGTCCCGTTGCAGGGCTTCGACCCGCCGTGATCGGCCGGCCAGCCATCGGCTTGTTTCCACTCTATAACTACACGCTATATTCCGCTAGTGGAAGGTTTAAGGCCGTTCGTTGGACAGACTTGTCGGGCAAGACACGCCGACGAAGGGGAGCCGATGCCTCGCCGTGCGGGGCAAATCAGCCCCACCACCCTCCGGGCCGCCATGTCCCGTCGAGGGGTGAGCGTCGACGACATCGCCGCACACCTGGACATCTCCCCCAACACCGTTCACAGCTGGCTCGACGGCACTCGTGCGCCGTCTCCTCCCCTGCTCGTCAGCGTGGCCCGAGCATTGGGCCTGCGGCCGGCGGACCTCACACTGGTCAGCGACGGCGAGGAGAGGCTGCACGATCTTCGGATCCACGCAGGTCTCCTCCAGCAGGAAGCGTGCGAGGTTGCGGGCATACGCCAACCGCAGCTCTCGAAGATGGAGCGGGGAGTGTCGGCTCCGCGCCCGGACCTCTGCGACGCCCTGGCCACGGCATACGGCGTCACCTCGGCTCGAGTTCTCGACGCATGGACTCGCACCCGAAACGACCGACGGCGGCAGTCCGGCGCAAAGTTTTCCTAGACCCACGCTATATTCGGACACGCCCGTGTGGCGGCAAATGCTCGACGCCGAACTACACGCGTGTTATTAATAAGGCCATGACGACCTTCGGCCGCCCGCGGACCCGCGATCACCGCACGCAGCTCAACGGCGAGATCGACAAGGAGCTAGTGGCCGACTTCAACGCGATCTGGCGCAGATCTGGCCGGAAGCGGTGGGAGGTGCTGCAAGACGTCGTCACTTACGGTCTCGCCGAGTACAAGCGGCGAGAAGCCGAGGCACCCAGTGCGCTCGACCTTCTCGGTCGCACTGGCTGACCACCACTGACTTCAAGAGATAGGAGGCGCACGGGACTCAACCAACGTCGTTGACAACCGCATAGCGCACCCACACAAAAAAGCGATCGCCCCCCGGGGCCGAATCCGAAGGGCGATCGCGAACGTGTGAACCGGGACGAGTTAGCCGCTCGCAACCCCGGTTTTGGTGCCAACCCCGAAAGGCGGACCAGCTTGCCTAGCTGTTCCGAGGGTAGCGCACACCCAAATGCCGTGTCCAGCATGCCGAAGCTGGGCGCGTCGCAGGGGGCGCCAACAGACCTCGATACCACCGAAGAACCCGACCTCGGCGCCGTGATTCGCAAGCGGATCGAAGACGCCGACAAAGAAAACCAGCTTCGCGGCCAGCGCGGCCGTTCCTGGGCCCTCGACGGCCGACAGCCGGCCCTGGTGTGGCAATCCCGTACCAAGTGGCTTGCCGGCACCGCGGCCGAGCTGGCGTGCA
>NZ_JAALEB010000475.1:0-4553 GCF_014145165.1 Dietzia sp. Cai40
ACGCAGGGTGACACTAAAACTTGTGGAAGTCAGGCCAGAGCTTCTAGCACTACAGAAAGCTCGGATGGAGCCGGAAGTTTCTGGAGTTCGAAGTAGACACTGAAATCGATCGCCTTAAGCGCTTCGGCTTCTGCCAAGCCCCCAGTCACCACTCTGTACTCGAACGGTACCTGGTCGAGATTGCGGTACAACTGACGCGCCTCCGCTGGGTGGTCACTTAGCTTCTTCTTGTGGCTACCTATCCGGATGTACGACGTGCCGCTGAATTGCACCGGAGAATGGCTAGCCGCGGCGATCTCAAGGATGACAAATCGCATCCCCTGAACTTGACCTACCTTGTACGTGAGTCCAGGGTCAGGCTCCAATAAACCGGTCACCCAGGGCTCGAAACTCTGGTTTCCCTTCTTCAGGATGGTGTGGTCGAATTTCGTGCCTACCAGTTTGTGTGTGCGGTCCTCAACACCCCAAACAAGATACGCACGAGCTTCACCGTGGAGAGCAGCAGAATTGGCCAGCGCGGAAATGTACTGGCCAATCTCATGGGGGTCGGACAAACCCACTTTGAACTCGAGCCACTCACATTCCTGCGGCTGCGCTCGGAGTCGCTCGAGCAACTCGCCGAACGCGTCTCCTCCCAGGGGGACCGATGACATATTCACTCCGCAACCCTATCCAAGCGCGGAAGGCGGTGCGCCCGAAGCTCGATTGGCTCCATTTCGGACAGCAGGGATCGTAGGAAGCGCCTGTCAAGGACGGTCTACATCCAGTCAACCGGGCAGCCGAAGCCCAGCCTGGTTGCGTGAGGCCCGAGAAGGGAGTGGCCAAGATCAGCCACGAACGCCAGCCTTGACCCCGAAACCCTGCTTGAGCAGCACGTCCTGTGACCAACGGCGGAAGTGGAGGGATTTGAACCCCCGGTGCTGTTGAGGCACGCTCGCTTTCAAGGCGAGTGCATTCGGCCGCTCTGCCACACTTCCTCGTCGTCCGCCACGACACGCTCGGGCGCGTGGTTCCACGTGGAACACGCGTGGACGACGGTGCTCATCGTAGTGGACCCCTCCCGCTCACACCCAGCCCGGCTGCCGGCCGGAGCCATCGCGGCTACGGTCGAGGGCATGAAGGCCATCGAGTATCGCAACGGTCCCGATTCCCTCCGTCTGACGGAGGTCGACGATCCGATCCCCGGTCCCGGCGAGGTGCTCGTCGACGTGGCGGCTACCGCCGTCAATCGCGCCGACCTGCTGCAGTCCAAGGGGCACTACCCTCCCCCGCCCGGCGCGTCGGACATCCTCGGCCTCGAGTGCTCGGGACGGATCTCGGCCGTGGGCGAGGGCGTCGAGGGCCTGGCGGTCGGCGACGAGGTGTGCGCCCTCCTGGCCGGCGGCGGGTACGCCGAGAAGGTCGCCGTGCCCGCCGGACAGGTCATGCCCGTTCCGGTCGGGGTGTCGTTGCACGAGGCCGCAACCCTGCCCGAGGTGGCCTGCACGGTGTGGTCCAACCTCGTCATGACGGGCGGGCTCGGCCGCGGCGTCCTCACGGCACACGCCCGCTGGGGCGACACCGAACTCGGTGCCCCGCGAGTGCTGATCCACGGCGGGGCGGGCGGCATCGGCTCCCACGCCATCCAGGTCTGCCGCGCGCTCGGCGCCCGCGTGGCCACCTCCGCCGGAGGTCCGGAGAAGGTGCAGAAGTGTCGCGATCTCGGTGCCGACCTGGTGATCGACTACCGCGAGGAGGAGTTCCCCGACCGGGTCAGGGAGTGGACCGACGACGACGAGCGAGGCCGTGGCGTCGACCTGATCCTCGACGTGATGGGCGCGAAGTACCTCGAACCCAACATCGCCTCACTCGCCCCGGACGGCCGACTGATCGTGATCGGCATGCAGGGCGGGATGAAGGGCGAGCTGAACCTGGGAGCCCTGCTCCCGCGCCGCGCCGGCGTGCTGGCCACCAACCTCCGGGCCCGCCCGGTGGACGGTCCCGGCGGCAAGACCGGCATCTGCCGGGAGGTGGTGGACCACGTCTGGCCGATGATCGCCGCGGGAGACGTGACCACCCGCGTCTCGCGTGAGATCCCGCTGGAGCGGGCAGCGGAGGCGCTGGGCCTGCTCGAGTCGGGCGAGAGCCACGGCAAGATCCTGCTGACCGTCGGGTGACCGAGGAGGAACTGACGATGTCCACCACCGATGGCGCCGACGACCCCGGTGCCGAGCACGGTCCAGCCACCGTCATGACCGCGAGCCGCACGATCCCGGCGTCTCCGGCGGAGATCTTCGCGCTGCTGGCCGACCCGACCCGCCACAAGGACACCGAACCCGGGGACTGGGTTCGCGACGCGGTGACGTCTGAGGCCATCAGCGGTGTCGGGGACGTCTTCGCGATCACCATGTACAGGGAGGCAGGGGGCGGTGACTACGTCATACACAACGTGGTCACGGCTTTCGAACCGGACCGCACGATCGAATGGGAACCCGGCCGAACCGACGAGTCCGGTCACCTCTCCACGGGCGGGTGGAGTTGGCGGTACGACCTGGCCCCGGCAGGCACGTCCACCGAGGTCACCCTCCGGTACGACTGGTCCCGCACACGGGAGGGGTTCGCCGCCGAGATCGGTGGGATGCCGCCGTTCGGGCGCGATTTCCTCGAGGCGTCCCTGGCCTCTCTCGAGGCGGCGTTGGCGAACTGAACCCGTGCGATGCTCTCGTGCGATGCTCTCGTGCGTTGAGCTGGTGCGATGAGCGGCTACGACGGTCAGCCCGCCGGTAGGCGGTCCAGCATCTCGAGCACCTCGTCGCACCAACTCACCCAGGCCTGTTCCACCTGGATGCCCAGCGTGAGCACCCGGTGCTGGAGGAGGTCGCGGGCGTCCCCCGGGTCGGGCCGGGCGAAGTCCCGGTCCTCGATCTCGCGGTACCGGCGGAGGTTGGCGGCCCGCTGGTCGCGGTGGTGCGTCAGCGCCTCCCGGACCTCGTGGACCGCCCCCGTCGCGGCCGCGGCACGCACCCGCACCGCCATTGTGGATCGCATCGGATCGGGCTCGTCGGGCTCGCGGATCCACTCGGTGAGCAGCCTCCGGCCGTCTTCGGTGACCTCGAAACGGCGCGGGTTACCCCGCGAGGGGGCGCCTGCGAGCGGGAGCTCCCGGATCAGTCCGGACTCCCCCAGTCGATCCAGCTCCCGGTAGATCTGCTGGTGGGTCGCCGGCCAGAAGTACCCGATGGACTTGTCGAACCTCCGTGCCAGCTCGATCCCGCTGCCCTCCCGCTCGGTGAGGGAGGTGAGGATCGCGAACTTCAGCGACACGGATTCAGCGCGCTGCCAGCGCGGACGCCGCGTGCTCGTACTCCGCCCGGAGCCGCTCGACCAGGTCGCGGACGGAGCCCGTCGAGGTGACCGCGCCGACGCCCTGGCCCGCGCCCCAGATGTCGCGCCACGCCTTGGAGTCCGCGCCCCCGCCGGAGCCGAAATCCATCGCGGTGGGATCCGAGACGGGCAGGTCGTCCGGGTTCAGCCCGGCCGCCTCGATGCTGCCCCGGAGGTAGTTCCCGTGGATCCCGGTGAACAGGTTGCTGTAGACGATGTCGGAGGCGGAGCTGTCGACGATCATCTGCTTGTACTCCGCGGCCGCGCGGGACTCCTCGGTCGCGAGGAACGCCGACCCCACGTAGGCCAGGTCGGCGCCGGCGGCCTGCGCGGCGAGGATCGACCGGCCGTGCGCGATCGCCCCGGACAGCAGAAGCGGGCCGTCGAACCACTCGCGGATCTCCTGGATCAGGGCGAACGGCGACTGCGTCCCGGCGTGTCCACCGGCGCCGGCGGCCACCGCCACGAGCCCGTCGGCGCCCTTCTCGATGGCCTTGCGGGCGAACCTGTCGTTGATCACGTCGTGCAGCACGATCCCGCCGTAGGAGTGGACGGCGTCGTTGACCTCGGTACGGGCACCGAGGGAGGTGATGACGATCGGCACCTCGTGCTCGACGACGGTCGCCAGGTCCTGCTCGAGCCGGTCGTTGGACCGGTGGACGATCTGGTTGACGGCGAACGGGGCCACGTAGCGGTCCGGGTTCGCCACGGCGAAGGCCGCGTTGCTCTCGGTGACCTGGTCCAGCCACTCCCCCAGGACCGACTGCGGTCGCGCGTTGAGCGCCGGGAACGAGCCGATCACACCGGCCTGGCACTGCGCGGCCACCAGCTCGGGGCCGGAGTAGATGAACATCGGCGAGGCGACCACCGGCACGGTGAGCGGGCCGGCGAGGACGGAGGGAAGGGCCATGAGCAGTCCTTTCGGGACCGGGATGAGGTCGGCTTTCCCCGACCGTACGGCCGCCCACGGTTTTATGCAACTAGTTGCACAAAGATCTGGACGCGTGGCGGTGGAGCGTCCCGATCACCTCATCGCTCACCAACCGGGTAGATCTCCTCGGCCACCCGCTCCGCCGCCGACACGAACGCGGCGACCGTCGCGGGAGCGAAGCCGCCCGAGTCCGGAATCGCGGGGATCCCCGTCGACCCGGCCGCGCCGGGGTCCTGGGCACCCGCGGCCCCCGCCCCCG
>NZ_JAALEB010000476.1:0-2176 GCF_014145165.1 Dietzia sp. Cai40
CGCGCGCGTGCCGTGGGCTGGGCGCCGCACTGGTCCTGCTCGACGCCGGGCGCGCCGAGGCGGTCGCGTTGGGGGCTGCGCTGGGATCGTTCCGGCCGGCCAAGGTCACGGCGAAGAACGACGACGACGACAAGGCGGACACCGTGAAGGTGTTCGTCGCGGAGGGCGGCGAGGACGCGGTGACCCGTGCCGCCACCATCGCCGAGTGCGTCGGCCTCGCCCGCGACCTGGTCAACACCCCACCCAACCTGCTCTTCCCCGGTTCCTTCGCGGACCGCGCCGCCGAGCTCGCCGCCGCCGCGGGCCTGGAGGTGGAGATCATGGACGAGGCCGACCTGGCCGACGGTGGATACGGCGGCATCCTGGCCGTGGGCGGCGGGTCGTCCCGGCCACCACGCCTGGTCCGACTCACCCACCGGGGCAACGAGAACCGGCCGCCCGTCGCCCTGGTGGGCAAAGGCGTCACCTTCGACACCGGCGGCATCTCCATCAAGCCGGCCGCGGGCATGGAGCAGATGACGATGGACATGGGCGGTGCGGCCGCCGTGGTCGCGACCGTCATCCTGGCCGCCCGGCTCGGTCTCGACCTGACCGTGGTGGCGACCGTCCCGATGGCCGAGAACATGCCGTCCTCGACCGCGTACCGGCCCGGCGACGTGCTCACCATGTACGGCGGGACGACGGTCGAGGTGCAGAACACCGACGCCGAGGGGCGGCTGATCCTGGCCGACGCCATCGTCCGCGCGTGCGAGGACTCGCCGTCCCACCTCATCGACACCGCCACGCTCACCGGGGCGCAGATGGTCGCACTGGGCAAGAAGTCCCCCGGTGTCATGGGCACCGAGGAGTTCCGCGACCGGGTGGCCGAGCTCAGCCGGGGGGTCGGCGAGGGCGGCTGGCCGATGCCGCTGCCCGAGGAGCTCCGCGACGGCCTCGACTCCCAGGTCGCGGATCTGACCAACGTCACCCCGCACCGCTGGGGAGGCATGCTCTCCGCGGGCCTGTTCCTCTCCGAGTTCGTCGCCGAGGGCGTCGAGTGGGCCCACGTCGACGTGGCGGGCCCGGCCTACAACGACGGCGGCGCCGAGGGCTACCTGCCCAAGGGCGGGACCGGTGTCCCCGTCCGGACGATGCTCGCCGTGCTCGAGGACATCGCCGCGGCCGGCTGACCCGTCCGCGGGCGGCTCACCCGTCCGCGGCCGGTCAGGCCTCGTCGGCTCCGCGCATCTGTTCGCGGAGCCGGCGGGCCCTCTCCTTGCGCTCGCGGGAGATGCGGACCTCCTCGAAGAGCCGCATCTGGTCCGGGTACCCGGTCTCCATCGCGTCGTAGAGGGGGATCTTGAGCTCGTCGGCGAGCTTGCGCGCGGTGGCCACGTCCCCCACCGGGCGTCGCGTCCACTCGCCGTCGAACGCGACGAGGAGGAGCCCGGGCACCGACACGAGGGTCTCGGGCTCCAGGTACGCCTCGATCCCCACCCGGGTCTCGCACCAGGATCGGAAGTGGGCGAGGTCGGCGGGATCCGCGGGGATCCGCGTCTGCCGCCGCCGGAAAAGATCGCGGATCGCCACTGTCGGTCTCCTCCCGTCGGCCCCCCGTCCGGGGTGGGGCCGTCTACGCCGAATCGATCGTACCGAGCCCGAGCACCGGTGATGGCGCGGCCGCCGGGCGGATCGGGCGCCCACAGACGCCGGGATCGGAGCGTCCGCCGACACCGGTAGGTGGCACAGGGCACAATGGGGGTCGATCGTCCGGGCGGGCCGCCACAGTGGTTCCGTCCCGGGTCGTCTCGAAGAATCGATAGCCCACCACCATGTCGCCGCTCACGCGGGTGCGGATCGCGCCGGCGGGCAGCGCCCAGAACTCTTGAGGAGTCACGACACCATGGCCTTCTCCGTACAGATGCCGGCTCTCGGTGAATCCGTCAGCGAGGGCACCGTCACCCGCTGGCTCAAGAAGGAGGGGGACACCGTCGAGGTCGACGAGCCGTTGCTCGAGGTCTCGACCGACAAGGTCGACACCGAGATCCCGTCGCCCGCCGCGGGCACGCTGTCCAAGATCGTCGCCGACGAGGACGAGACCGTCGAGATCGGCGGAGAACTCGCGGTCATCGACGACGGTTCCGGTGGATCGGACGACGCCGACGAGCCGGCGGAGGAGTCCTCCGACGACGATGTC
>NZ_JAALEB010000477.1:0-5650 GCF_014145165.1 Dietzia sp. Cai40
GACGACGAGGCGGGCACCCGCGCGGACCAGCAGCCCCCCGCGGCGCCGACGGGCGTCCCCCTGCCCTCGGCGTCGGACCCGGTGCTCTGGCCGCAGCGCGAGGCGCTCAAGGCGGCACTGCAGTACCCGGGCCTGGCGGGACCGCTCTTCGACTCGCTCCCGGGCGAGTGCTACACCCATCCCGCCTACGCCCTGATCGCGGACGCGCTGTCCGCGGCCGGGGGGTGCGCCTCCGGCAAGAGCGGCGCGAACTGGGTGTCCGAGGTCTCCAGGGGCCTCGAGGACGACGGTCTGCAGCGGCTGGTGGGCCTCATGGCGGTCGAGACGCTCCGCGTGGCCGAGGACGCGCTGCCCCGCTACGTCTCCGGCGTGCTCGCCCGCCTACAGGAGGTGTGGGTGTCCGGCCAGATCGCGGACCTCAAGTCCAAGGTCCAGCGGATGAGTCCGGCCGCCGACCCGGAGGGGTACTCGGCGCTGTTCGGCGACCTCGTGGCGTTGGAGGAATACCGGCGCGGACTGCTCGAGCAGGCCGTGGGCGCCACGCCCGACATCGCCTGAGCTCGCGATTTGGTCCGATGGTCGCCCTCGCACTAAGGTGAGTTCTCGGTGTCCGACGTGCTCGTCGGTCACCGGCAGCAATCCCCCATAGCTCAATTGGCAGAGCATTCGACTGTTAATCGAAGGGTTTCTGGTTCGAGTCCAGATGGGGGAGCAGTAGATCAGGCCGGAGGAGACACTCCTCCGGCCTGATCCGCATTTCGGGGTTAGCCGGGCTGGAGTGTCCGGAAGTCGCCGCGGTCGAAGTCGACGCGGAACCGCCTGGAGACGATCCGCCAGCCCGCGGGGGTCCTGGTCCACAGGTCGGAGTACTCGCCGAAGCACTCGTAGCTCAGTCCGGCCTGGTCTCCCGTCCCGAGGTGAAGCACCCGCGCGTACGTCAGACTCCTCGCCCGGTCCTCGTCTCCGTCGAGCGCGAGGTGCACCCTGTGGTTGCCCAGCAGATGCTGGGAGGGGCCACACCCGCCGAGGTGGTCCCGCACCGTCCGGACGATCTGCTCCCGACCGGCCGCCCCGTACCCGGTCGCGGATTCGGTGAACAGCTCTCCCAGCCCGTCCCAGTCGCGGGTGTCCAGAGCGGTGGCGATGTCCGCCATCCGCTCGATGATCTGGTCCCTGTCACTGCTCATCACCTTTTCCTAGCAGGGATCGCCGGGCGATCTCAGCCTTCGTCGTTAACCTGGCGCCATGACCGACGCCGAAGTCACCCTCTCGACCGGCCGCGTCCGTGGGACCGAGCTCGGTGACGTCGTCCGCTTCTACGGCATCCCGTACGCCGAGGACCCGGTCGGCGAGCTGCGCTTCGCCTCCCCGGTCCGTAGAGCGCCGTGGGACGGGGTCCGTGATGCGACGAGGCCCGCCGCCACCGCCCAGAGGCTGAGGTTCGACCCGGACCCGGCGATCCCCGAGCCGATCGTCGCGGGCACCGACATCCTGCACGTGGACGTGTGGGCGCCGGCGACGGGTTCCGGGCACCCGGTGATGGTGTGGATCCACGGGGGCGGCTGGGAATCGGGGTCGTCCCATCAGCCGTGGTTCGACGGTGCGACCTTCGCCCGCCGGGGGATCATCGTGGTCTCGGTGGGCTACCGCCTGGGTGTCGAGGGCTTCACGCCGTTCCCCGACGCCCCGGACAACCGCGGGATGCTCGACTGGATCGCCGCCCTCGAGTGGGTCCGGGACGAGATCGCCGCGTTCGGCGGAGATCCCGACAGGGTGACGGTCACCGGGCAGTCGGCCGGCGGGGGAGCGGTGCTGTGCCTGTTGGGTTCACCGCCGGCGGCAGGGCTGTTCCACGGGGCGATCGCGGCGTCACCGGCGGTCCTGCGGGCCCCGGCGACCCGCCCGCCCAAGGGGATCACCGCGGAGGAGCTGGCGGCCGGGGGACGTGGCGCCGTGGACGAGTTCCATCGGCGCCTCCGGCGCGAGAACCAGTTCACGCTCCCGTTCCGTCCGGTGGTCGGAGGCGAGACGGTCCCGGCCCCTCCCCTCGAGGCGGTCGCCGCAGGCCCTTCAACGAGCGTCCCGCTGCTCATCGGTTCCACCGCGACGGAGTTCGAGGCCGTCTCGGACAAGCTCCCGGGTCCGGCGCTGGTGCCGGGGGCCGCGTTCATGGCGGTGTCCCAGCAACTCCCCAGGCAGGGGCTCAGGGCGCTGGCCCGGCAGTCGAACGGCCGGTCTCTGCGACGGAGCGTGGGCGCGGTGATCGACGCGGCCGCGATCCACTCCACGGTGGCCCGCGCAGCCGAGACCAGGGTGGCCGCCGGCGACCCGACGTGGGTGTACGACTTCTGCTGGACCGGGGGAAACGGGCCCAGGCACTGCGCCGACCTTCCGTTCTTCTGGGCCGTCCCGGACGGGGAGAACGTGGAACGCTATCTCGGTGCCCCGCCGCCGGCGGGTCTGGTCGAGGGGATGCACGACTCGTGGGTCGACTTCGTGACCACCGGCGATCCGGGTCATCCCGCCTATGAGTCGCCCGAGCGGCTGGTCATGGCATGGGACGACCCGCCCTCGCAGGTCGCCGACGGACTCTCGGCAGTGCGTGCCGTCTGGTGGCCGGAGGACCGGTGAGGGGTCTTGCTACGATTGCGCGGCACGTGCCGGTGGATGCTCCCGGCGCGTGCGGGGGGCTATAGCTCAGTTGGTTAGAGCCGCGGACTCATAATCCGCTGGTCGCGGGTTCGAGCCCCGCTGGCCCCACCATCACGACGCCGATGCGCCGACCACCCCGGGTCAGTACGCCAGACCCATCCGCAGCGCTCCGACCGCCTCCGAGAGCGCGGCGCGCGCGAGCGGGGTGGCGCCGACGGCGTTGACGAACGGGTGGACCATCGTGGAATGCCGGCGCAGCGAGACCTTGACGCCGGCGTCGGCCATCTTCCGCGCGTACGCCTCGCCCTCATCGCGCAGCGGGTCGAACCCGCCGGTGGCGACGTGCGCCGGGGGCAGGCCGGAGAAGTCCTCGGCCAGCAGCGGGGAGGCCCGCGGGTCGAGGCGGTCGTCGTCGGAACGCAGGTAGGTGTTCTCGTAGAAGTCCATGTTCTTCCCCGTGAGGAAGAAGCCCTCGCCGAACAGCTCGAACGAGCGGGTCCGCGTCGACATGTTGGTCGCGGGGACGAACAGCAGTTGGAAGTCGGGGGTCTTCTCGCCGGCGTCGCGGGTCTGTTGACACACGACCGCCGCCAGGTTCCCGCCCGCGCTGTCGCCGCCCACCGCGATGCGCGTCGGGTCGACCCCGAGGGACCCGGCGTTGTCCCGCACGTACCGGAACGAGGCCAGGGCGTCCTCGGCCGCCGTGGGGAAGAGGAACTCGGGGGCCAGACGGTAGTCCACGCTGAGAACCTTGAGGCCGCCCATCCGCGCGATGTACCGGCAGGTCGCATCGTGGGAGTCGATGCTCCCGAGCACCCACCCGCCGCCGTGGAAGAACACGAGCATCGGCAGCGCTTCGTCGCCGTGGACGGGGGAGTACAGGCGGGCGGGCAGGTCGGCCCGGGCGGTCTCGTCGCCGGGCTGATCCGTTCCGGCGAGCGGGAGGACGAGGTCCTTGACGACGGCGAGGTCGATCCGGTTCCCCGAGACGGTGTACGCCGACCGCTCCACCGTCTGGCGTGCCTGTTCGACCGGCATGTCCTCGTACTCGCCCTCGGACAACAGGGACATCACCCGGACCCCGGCCTGGAAATGCGGGTCCAGCACCTGGCCGTCGATCCTCCGGGGGGCGCCACCTGCCAGCTGGATGACCGGACCGGGTAGAGAACCAGAGGCGGTCATGGCCGCCTTGGTGAGGCGGTCGGCGATCGAGGGGCGGAAAGTCCTGTGTCCGGACATCGGTGAGCGCATTGCCACATTGTGCCGAGGATGGAGAGGATGATCGGGGAGAATCGACGAAGGGACTGGTCATGCGTTCAGATTCGGACCCGGTGGTGCACGTCGAGGGCCTGGTCAAGACGTTCGGCGCCACCCGGGCGCTCGACGGCCTGGACCTCGACGTCCGCCGCGGCGAGGTACACGGCTTCCTGGGGCCCAACGGTTCCGGGAAATCCACCACCATCAGGATCCTGCTGGGTCTGATGCGGTCCGATTCGGGACGGGTGACCCTGTTCGGCCGCGATCCGTGGCGCGATGCGGTCGACCTCCACTCCAGGCTGGCGTACGTCCCGGGGGAGGTGACGCTGTGGCCCCGCCTGACCGGCGGCCAGTGCATCGACATACTGGGACGAGCGCTGGGGGGACTGGACCCGGCACGCCGCGACCAGCTGATCGAACGCTTCCGCCTGGACCCCACCAAGCGCACCCGTGACTACTCCAAGGGGAACCGGCAGAAGGTCTCACTCGTGGCGGCCCTGGCGTCCGGCGCCGAACTGCTCGTGTTGGACGAGCCCACCTCCGGTCTGGATCCGCTGATGGAGCAGGTGTTCCAGGGCTGCGTCCGGGAGGCCGTCGACGGTGGTTCCACCGTGCTGCTCTCCAGCCACATCATGGGTGAGGTCGAGGCGCTGGCCGATCGGGTGAGCATCATCCGCGACGGCCGCACGATCAGCTCGGGCACCCTGGGCGACCTGCGCCGCCACACCACCACGGAGGTCCACGCCGTCACCGACACCGATCCCCGCGCACTGGAGACCGTGGGCGGGGTCGACGGTCTGCGGTTGGAGCGCTCCGGGGACGGGCGGTTCGACGTCCGCTGCCACGTGCCGGCAGAGCGGCTCGCCGAGGTCACGGGGATCCTGCACGCGGCCGGCATACACACCCTCACCGCCACCCCACCCAGCCTGGACGACCTCTTCCTCTCCGCCTACTCGGGCGCGGGGGCCGCAGGGGGACCCGCAGAGGCGGGCACGACCCCCGGCGGGTCGCGGTGAACTCCGCATTCGCCGGCACAGGCCTGCTGGCCCGGATCGACCTGCGGACGGGGTGGCGCTCCGCCGCCGCGTGGGTCCTCGGGCTGGTCGCGCTGTATCTGCTCACCGCCGTCTCGATAGCGGCCCTGTACGACACGCCGGAGAAGCTCGCCACCTACTCCGCCTCCCTGGGCGAGGCGATGGTGATGCTCAACGGACGTATAGCGGGGCTCGACACCCTGGGTGGGGTCATGATGAACGAGTACGCGTTCATCGCCTCCTTCGCGATCCCGATCATGGCGATCGCCCTGACCGCTCGGTCCACCCGCCGGGAGGAGGAGACCGGCAGGACGGAACTCCTCCTGTCCGCCCGGACGGGTCGGCTCGCCCCGGTCACGGCGGCCCTCGTCGTCGTCGCCGGCGTGTTCCTCCTCCTCGGCGCCGGAATCTGGGCGTCGACGCTCGCCATCCCGGTCGACCGGACCGGGGCCGCGCTCTACGCGGCGTCGATCGTCGCCACCGGATGGGTATACGCCGCTGCCACTGCCGTGTTCGCGCAGGTGGTGGCCCACAACCGCACCGTGTGGGCGACGGGCATGACCTTGGCCGGACTCACCCTCGTCCTGCGGGGGATCGGGGACACCAACGAGAACTGGGTGAGCTGGACCTCCCCCCTGGGGTGGCACGGGTTGGTCCGGCCGTTCGGGGACCCCTCCGCACTCCCGCTGGTGGTGGCCGTCGTGACG
>NZ_JAALEB010000478.1:0-2857 GCF_014145165.1 Dietzia sp. Cai40
CCCGCCCCCGGACCGTTCCGGCGCCTTTCCCTGGAGGCGTCGGAGCGGTGCGGGAACTGTCGACGAGGAGATGGCATGCGATCACTGGTGGGGCCTGTCCCGGAGCCCGCGGAACGAGTGAGCTCGGCGCTGCGCCGGTGCCCCCGGGCCACCCTGGGTCTACCCTCCGGCCCGGGCGCCGTGACCCCTCCCGGGGTGGGCCTGGTGCACCAGGTGCCCGGGACCGCCGACCTCTGGGTCGCGCTACCGACGGCCTACGCGGTCACGATCGGCGTGGGCGGGGTGCGGGCGAGGCTCGAGGTCCTGGACGAGATCATCGGGGGAGCGGCCGAGGGGCGCTGTCGCCGCATCGTCGTCGTCGAGGGTCGTGTGGAGCTGCCGGGCGTGCGCGCCCAGCGCCGCACCGCGGGCGAGATCGCCCGCGACCTCCCCGACCCCGTCCTGTTGGACGTGGGGACCGGTGTCGCGTTGGTCCGGCTCCGCGCGGAGCGGATCGTGCTGACCGACGACGACGGGGTGACCGACATCGACCCCGAGGACCTGGCGACCTCCGGGCCCGACCCCTTCGCCGACCTCGAGGGGCACTGGCTGGACCATCTCAACGACCCGCGCTGCCAGGTGGTGCCGCGGATGGCGCTGCGCGTGTGCCGCTGCCTCCCGGCAGAGCGGCCACTGCTGGTCGGCATCGACCGCGCCGGGGTGGACATCGAGCTCGTCGGGCGCGACGGGCGCATCCACCGGGAGCGGCTGCCCTTCGCCGAGGCGTGCGTGAGCGTCACCGAGTTGGGCACCCAGCTCCGCCTGCTCGCCGGGGGGTCGCGATACCCTCTAGACCGTGCTGCTCTCCGACCGTGACCTCCGCTCCGAGCTCGCCGACGGGCGGCTCACGATCGACCCCCTCGACTCTTCGCTGATCCAACCGTCGAGCATCGACGTCCGCCTGGACAGCCTGTTCCGCGTGTTCAACAACTCGCGCTACACCCACATCGACCCGGCGCAGCAGCAGGACGACCTCACCGAACTCGTCGAACCCGCGTCAGGGGACCCGTTCGTGCTGCACCCGGGCGAGTTCGTCCTGGGGGCGACCCTCGAGTGCCTGGCCCTTCCCGACGACCTGGCGGGCCGGCTCGAGGGAAAGTCCTCACTCGGTCGACTCGGTCTGCTCACGCACTCGACCGCCGGGTTCATCGACCCGGGGTTCGAGGGGCACATCACCCTCGAGCTGTCCAACGTGGCCAACCTGCCCATCACGCTGTGGCCGGGGATGAAGATCGGCCAGCTGTGCCTGTTCCGGCTGTCCAGCCCCGCCGAGGTCCCGTACGGCACCGCCGCGACGGGCTCGAAGTACCAGGGACAGCGCGGCCCGACCGCCTCCAAGGCGTACCTCAACTTCCGCTGACCGGAACTGTTACCGACCCGGGCCCGTCGGCGACCCGGGCCCGTCGGCGACCCGGGCCCGGCCACAGTACGCTCGTCCCGCGTTCACCCCGGTGTTCCCGGGAGGTCGTCCGGGGACGGTAGAACTGCGCTATGCGTATGACCGTGTTCGGGACCGGGTATCTGGGGACCACCCATGCCGCCTGTATGGCCGAGTTGGGTCACGAGGTGCTGGGTGTGGATGTGGACGAGGCGAAGATCGAGCGCCTGCGGGCCGGTGAGGTGCCGTTCTACGAGCCGGGGTTGCCGGAGATCCTGAGGCGGCAGGTGGAGGCCGGTCGGGTGCGGTTCACCACGGATTATGCCGAGGCCGCGGAGTTCGCGGACCTGCACTTCATCGGGGTGGGTACCCCGCAGCGCAAGGGGGAGTTCGCGGCCGACACCTCGTATGTGGAGGACGTGGTGGCCCGGTTGGCGCCGCTGTTGACCGCGGATGCGGTGCTGGTGGGCAAGTCGACGGTGCCGGTGGGGACGGCGGCGCGGTTGCAGGAGATCGCCGACTGGCACGCCCCCGCCGGGGTGCACGTCGAGGTGGCGTGGAACCCGGAGTTCCTGCGGGAGGGTTTCGCGGTGGCCGACACGCTCACGCCGGATCGGATCGTGATCGGGGTGCGTGAGCCGGGTGGGCCGGTCGAGGAGACGGTGCGCGGGGCGTACGCGCCGATCCTGGACTCGGACCCGTGTCCGGTGATCGTGACGGACCTGGCGACCGCCGAGTTGGTCAAGGTCAGCGCGAACGCGTTCCTGGCGACCAAGATCAGCTTCATCAACGCGGTGTCGGAGGTGTGTGAGGCGGCGGGCGCGGATGTGACGGTGTTGGCGGACGCGATCGGGATGGATCCGCGGATCGGTCGGCGCTTCCTGGGTGCCGGTCTGGGCTTCGGTGGGGGGTGCCTGCCCAAGGACATCCGGGCGTTCATGGCCCGCGCCGGGGAGTTGGGTGCCGATCAGGCGATGTCGTTCCTGCGGGAGGTCGACTCGATCAACATGCGGCGCCGGGAGCGGATGGTCGATCTGGCGACCGAGGCGTGCGGGGGGATGCTGATCGGCAAGACGATCGCGGTGCTGGGGGCGGCGTTCAAGCCGGACTCCGATGACGTGCGCGACTCCCCGGCGTTGAACGTGGCCGGGATGCTGTCCCTCAAGGGGGCGCAGGCGGTGGTGTACGACCCGCAGGCGCTGGACAACGCGCGGGCCCTGTTCCCGACGCTCGCGTACGCCGACTCGGCGATCGAGGCGTGTGAGGGTGCGGACGTGGTGCTGGTGGCCACCGAGTGGGCCGAGTTCCTCGAGTTGGACCCGGCGGCCGTGACGGCGGTGGCGCGCGGGCGGATCATGCTGGACGGCCGCAACTGCATGCCCGCCGACGACTGGCGCGCCGCCGGCTGGACCTACCGCGCCCTCGGCCGCGGGGTGAGCG
>NZ_JAALEB010000479.1:0-3192 GCF_014145165.1 Dietzia sp. Cai40
GTCACCGCCCGAGGCGGCCGCCTGGCCCAGCACCGCGAGGTTGTCGGACTCGGTCCCGCCCGAGGTGAACACGACCTCGGAGGGCCTGCACCCGAGATGCGCGGCGAGTGACTCGCGGGCCTCCTCCACCCGGCGACGGGCGCGGCGGCCGGCTCCGTGGAGGGACGAGGCGTTACCGACGGTGGCGGCCGCCTCGGCATAGGCGGCCAGGGCCGACGGGCGCATCGGGGTGGTCGCGGCGTGGTCGAGATAGTGCGCGGTGCGGATCGTGAGCATGACGTCGGCAAGAATACGCCCGAACGCGCCGGACCCCGGCACCGCAGGGGTGCCGGGGTCCGGTCGGTACTGCCGGGCGCTGTCGCGCCGAACTCACTTACGGGCGTTGATGGCCTCGGTGAGCTGCGGGGCGACGTTGAACAGATCGCCGACGACGCCGTAGTCCGCGATCTCGAAGATCGGGGCCTCCTCGTCCTTGTTCACGGCGACGATCGTCTTGGACGTCTGCATCCCGGCGCGGTGCTGGATGGCGCCCGAGATCCCCAGGGCGATGTACAGCTGCGGCGACACGGTCTTGCCGGTCTGACCCACCTGGAACTGACCCGGGTAGTACCCCGAGTCGACGGCGGCGCGCGAGGCACCGACCGCACCCTTGAGCGAGTCGGCCAACGGCTCGACGACCTCTTCGAACTTCTCCGCCGAACCCACGCCACGACCACCGGCGACGACGACGGTCGCCTCGGTGAGCTCGGGACGGTCGCCACCGACGATCGGGTTGCGGGAGATGACCCTGGCGGCGTTCTCGGGCTCGGGGACGTCGACCTCGACGACCTCACCGGCCCCGGCGGACGGCGACGCCTCGACGGCGCCCGGGCGCAGGGTGTAGATGGGCGTGTCGCCGGCGACGGTCGCCTCGACGGTGAACGCGCCACCGAAGATCGAGTGGACCGCGGACCCGTCGGACTTGATCTCGACGACGTCACACAGGGTGCCGGAACCGGTACGGGCCGCGAGGCGACCCGCCACCTCCTTGCCCTCGAACGTGGCGGCCAGGACGATCGCCGCCGCGCCCTGCTCGGCGAGCCCGGCGAGGACGTCGACCTTGGGCGTGACGAGGTAGTTCTGGACCGCGTCGCCCTCGGCCACGTAGATCTTCTCCGCGCCGGCCTCCTTGAGGGCGTCGGTGAGCGCTGCGGCGGTGCCGGTCTCACCGAACACGACGGCGGACGGCTCACCGAGCGCGCGTGCGGCGGTCAGCAGTTCGAGGGTGACCTTCTTGAGTTCGCCGTCGACGTGCTCGACCGCGACGAGGACTTCAGCCATGGTGGATTCTCCTTGAAAAAGACTGGTGGGAGTCGGTCGGGGTGAGCGCGATCAGATGAGCTTCTGCGCGACGAGGTACTTGGCGACCTCGTTGCCGCCCTCGCCCTCGTCGGTGAACTTCTCACCGGCGCTGCGCGGCGGCTTGGGGACCGACGACGTGACGGTGGTCGCCGCGTTGTCCTTGCCCACCTGGCCGGCCTCGACGTTGGTGTCGGCCAGCGTCAGGACCTCGACCGGCTTCTTCTTGGCGGCCATGATGCCCTTGAAGGAGGGGAACCGCGGCTCGTTGATCTTCTCTCCGACCGACACGACGCAGGGCAGCGACGCCTCGATCTCGAAGATGCCCTCGTCGGTCTCCCGCTCACCCTTGATGGTCCCGCCGGAGACCTCGAGGGTGCGCATGTGGGTGACCTGCGGCAGGCCCAGGTACTCGGCGATGATGGCCGGGACGCTGCCCATGCGGCCGTCGGTGGCCTCGTTGCCACAGATGACCAGCTCGGTGCCCTCGATCGTGCCCAGCACGTTGGCGATGGCCCACGCGGTCTGGACGACGTCCGAGCCGTGGAGCGCCTCGTCGTTGAGGTGGACGGCCTTGTCGGCCCCCATCGACAGGGCCTTGCGGATCGCCTCGGTGGCGCGGTCGGGACCGGCGGTCAGGACGGTCACCTCGCCCCCCTCGGCCTCCTTGATCTGGAGAGCCTGCTCAACGGCCTTCTCATTGATCTCATCGAGGACCGCGTCCGCGGCCTCGCGGTCCAGGGTGAAGTCCCCATCGGAGAGCTTGCGCTCCGAGTAGGTGTCCGGAACCTGCTTGATCAGTACGACGATGTTCGTCATGGGCCTGCGTCGACCTCCTGCGAGTCGGGGCTGGGTGCGATCCGAACTGGCCGGGCGCACCGGATTGTGGTCCTGGGGACAACAATAACGTCACCCGGGCCCACCCTGCAGGAGCGGGGCCGTCAGTTGATGCGCTTGTCCCACCCCGACCACGCGGCGTCGCGGAGTTCGTTTTTGCGGACCTTGCCGGTCGAGGTGCGCGGCAGGGCCTCGGTGAGCTCCACCGCACCGGGCACCTTGTACCGGGCGATCCTGGTCCGGCAGTGATCGATCACACCGTCCTCGTCGAGGTCGGAACCGGGTTTCACCACGACGTACGCCTTCGGACGCTCACCCCACTTCTCGTCGGGCATCGAGACCACGGCGCAGTCCACCACGTCGGGGTGCGCCGCGATCGCCTGTTCGACCTCGATCGTGGAGATGTTCTCGCCGCCGGAGACCACCACGTCCTTGGCGCGGTCGAGCAGCTGCACGTACCCGTCCGGGTGCATCACGCCGAGGTCGCCCGAGTGGAACCAACCCCCGGCGAACGCGGTCGCCGTGGCCTCGGGGTCGGCGAAGTACCCCTTCATCACGCCGTTGCCCGTCATGACGACCTCGCCCATCGTCACGCCGTCGGCCGGGACGTCGACGAGGTGCTTCTCGCCGGGGCTGGTCCGCTCGACCACCCGGACCGTGTCGGCGTGGATCATGGCCACGCCCTGACGGGACTTGAGGCCCGCTCGCTCGTCCGGGTCCAGGTCCGCCCAGTCGGGCTGGGGCGTACACACCGTGAACGGCCCGTAGGTCTCGGTGAGCCCGTACACCTGCGTCACGTCGATGCCCAGGTCCTCGAAGCGTCGCAGGATCGTGGGCGAGGGCGGGGCGCCGGCGGTGACCATGCGGATCCCCGTCACCGGCCGGGCCGCCGGGTCGTCGGCGATCGTGCTCAACACCGCCGGGGCGCCGGCGAGGCGGTTGATCCCCTCGTCGTCGAACAGTCTCCAGATCTCATCGCCCCGGACGGCGCGCAGACACACGTGGGTGCCCATCGCG
>NZ_JAALEB010000047.1:0-24181 GCF_014145165.1 Dietzia sp. Cai40
GCGCCGCGTCCTCGTCCGGATCCGCCGTCCCCACGGCACCCGGACACGGTGACCCCGTGGCCGGCCCGCGCGACCGGCCGGGGGACGGGACGGGGGGACTGGCGCGCGGCGTCACTCCGGACCGGCAGTCCCACGGTGGGCTCGATACGGACCGGTATGGCGCAGACCGATACGACGCGGACCGAATCGACGAGGCCTACCCACAGCCGGACGAGGCCACCCAGAAACGTCGCTGGCAGATCATGGCCGGCACCAGCGCGGCGGCCGTCGTGGTGATCGCGCTGTTGTCCGCGTGGCTACTCGGGGCGCTGGCCGGTGGCGGCGACGAGACCCCCCTGTCCCAGCAACTCGACGCGATCGAACGGGCCGCCCAGGCCAGCAGGTCCGCCGCGACCACCGAGCCCGCATCGGACGAGTCGGGCCCGGGGGAGACCGAGCCCACCCGTGAGGCACCGTCCACGCCCGTCACGGTCTCGGACGTCACCTCGTGGCAGCCCGTCGGGTCGGCGGGGGTCGCAGAGAACTCCTCGAGCGCCCCGAACGTCGCGGACGGTGACAGGTCGACCTCGTGGTCCACCGACACCTACCGCAACCAGCTCGGCGACGGCGGGGCCGCGTACAAGCCCGGGGTGGGCCTCCTGTTGACCCTCGACGGCGAGCAGGAGACCCGGCGCGTGGTGGTCCACTCGGACGACGACGGTGTGCGCTTCGAGGTCCGGGTCGCCGACAGTGCGTCCCCGGACTCTCTCGAGGACACCACCCTGCTCGGCGAGGGGACGATCCGGGACGGCTCGGGGACCGTGACGATCGACGAGCCCGAGGAGTCCCGGTACCTGATCGTGTGGTTCACCCGGCTCGGTACCTCCGGCCCCGAGTCGTACGCGGCGTCGATCAGCGAGATCCTTCTCACCCGGTGATCCGGCCCGGCCACGGCCGAGCCCTCCCGGCCGCATCGACGACGAGAGCGACGTCGCGAGCGAGGTCGCGAGCGAGGTCGAGCCGGCTGCCCGCTCCCGGGCCCGAGGTGACAGCCCCACGGCGGTCCCCGCCGCGTTAACGTCACCGCCGTGAACACCAGCGCCGTCGACGATCTCTCCACGGTCACGGGACGCTCCCCGCTCACCGCCGGGTCGCCCCTCACGGCCGGGTCCGCGCTCTCGGACGTCCAACTGCTCGACGCGCACATCGCCGGCGACCCGGACGCGTTCTCCGCCCTCGTCCGGCGCCACTACGACTACCTGTGGCGGCTGGCCATACGGACCTCCTTCAACCGTGAGGACGCCGCCGAGGCGCTCCAGGACGCCCTCATCTCGGCGTACCGGAAGGCCGACTCCTTCCGCCACGCCTGCCCCGTCCAGGGTTGGCTCTACCGCATCGTGGTCAACGCCTGCCTGGACAAGATGCGGTCACAACGCCTGCGCACCCACTCCGAGCTCACTCCCAGACTCCACGAGGAGATCTCGCTGCGGGACCACTTCTACCAGGACCCCGCCTACGCGATCATCGTCGCCGAGGCCCTGGCGGAGCTGCCCACCGACCAGCGGGACGCGGTCGTCGTCGTCGACATGCTGCGCTGCACGGTGGCCGAGGCGTGCCACCTGCTCAACGCCCGCCCCGGCACCATCAAGAGCCGGTGTTCGCGCGGGCGGGCCAAGCTCAGCGTGCTGCTCGCGGGGGTCACCCTCACCGACTGAGGGAACAACACCGACCCGCCGGGTGTTGTCGCCTTAGTAGATCCATCGATCGGCATAGTGGTTCCGCAGATCGTGTGGATCCGCAGATCGTCCCGGCCCACGTTCCCCACCCGCCAAGGAGTCCGAAGAACCCATGAGCGACACCCTCCACGACGTCATCATCGTCGGATCCGGCCCGGCCGGGTACACCGCCGCCATCTACTCCGCTCGGGCCGAGCTCAAGCCGGTGGTGTTCGAGGGTTCGCAGTTCGGCGGTGCGCTCATGACCACCACGGAGGTCGAGAACTTCCCGGGCTTCGCCGAGGGGATGATGGGCCCAGACCTGATGATGCAGATGCGGGAGCAGGCCGAGCGCTTCGGCGCCGACCTCCGCATGGAGGACGTCACCTCGATGGACCTGGCCGGCGAGGTCAAGATCGTCCGCGTGGGGGAGGAGGAGCACCGCGCCCGCGCCGTGATCCTCGCCATGGGCGCCGCCGCACGCTACCTCGGCGTCCCCGGCGAGCAGGAGTACCTCGGCCGTGGCGTGAGTTCCTGCGCCACCTGCGACGGATTCTTCTTCCGGGACAAGCCGATCGTCGTGGTGGGCGGCGGCGACTCCGCCATGGAGGAGGCCACCTTCCTCACCAAGTTCGGTTCCTCGGTGACCATCGTGCACCGGCGGGAGGAGTTCCGCGCCTCCAAGATCATGCTCGAACGGGCCAAGGAGAACGAGAAGATCTCGTTCGTCCTCAACACCACGGTCGACGAGGTGCTCTCGGGTGCCAGTGGATCGGTCGAGCGCCTCAAGCTGCGCAACACGGTCACCGGTGAGACGAGCGAACTCGAGACGGCCGCGATGTTCGTGGCGATCGGTCACGACCCGCGCTCCGAATTGGTCCGGGACCAGGTGGAGGTCGACGAGGACGGGTACGTCCTCACCGGCCAGACCACCGCGACCTCGATCCCGGGGGTCTTCGCCTGCGGCGACCTGGTGGACCACCGCTACCGGCAGGCCATCACGGCCGCCGGTTCGGGGTGCGCCGCCTCGATCGATTCCGAGCGTTGGCTCGCCGAGCAGGCCTGACCCCCACCGGGCGGACCCGATCCGCGCGGGCGGGACACCCGGGACGCCCACACCCCCACCCCGAAAGGACCCACCACAATGGCCGTGAACACCCCTAACATCATCGACGTGACCGAGGACGACTTCGCCGAGGCCGTGCTCGCCGCCAGCGGGTCGAAGCCCGTCCTGGTGGACTTCTGGGCCACGTGGTGCCGCCCCTGCACCATGATGGCGCCGGTCCTGGACGAGCTCGCCGGAGCCGAGTCCGACAAGCTCACGGTCGCCAAGGTCGACGTGGAGGCCAACCAGGAGCTCGCCGCCGAGTACCAGATCACCGCCATCCCGGCGATGCTGCTGTTCTCCGAGGGCAAGCCGGTCAAGCGCATCACCGGAGCGAAGTCCAAGTCGGCGCTGCGCACCGAGCTCGGGGACGTCCTCTAGACGCCCCGCCCACTCGGGTGCGCTCCGGGCACGTCCGCGCCGGAGGCGGTAAGTTCATCCGGGTACCCAGTCGAGTGGAGCGGAGGAGAACCATGGCGTGGCGACGCGGTGACCGTGGGCCCGAGGTGGCCTCGATCCGGGCGACCCTCGCGGGAATGGGCCTGTTGCACAACATCGAGTCCGTCGGGGTCACCGAACCCCAGACCGGATCGATCCTGGCCCGGACCGACGCCGTGTTCGACGCCGACCTGGAGACGGCCGTCCTGGCCTTCCAGCAGGCCCGTGGGCTCATCTCGGACGGCATCGTGGGTCCGTCGACCCAGGCGGCGCTCCATGACGCCACCCACGTCCTCGGGACCCGCGATCTCAGCTACATCGTCTCCAGGCCCATGGCGGGGGACGACGTGGCGCAGTTCCAGCGTCGGCTCGGGGAACTCGGTTTCTACGCGGGACTGGTCGACGGCACCTTCGGTCCCCTCACCCATGCCGCGGCGACGGACTTCCAGCGGGACTGCGGCCTGCCCGCGGACGGCGTCGTGGGAGCCGAGACCCTGGACACCCTGAACAGGTTCTCCACCCTGTTCAAGGGTGGGGACGTCTCCTCGCTGGTCGAGCGCGAGCGGGCGCGGACCTCCGGCCCGATGCTCGCCGGCAAGCGGATCGTCCTGGACCCCGGCCCCAGCGGTTCGGAGAACCCGATCCGCATGGACACCCCGCACGGAACCATCACGGATGCCGAGCTGCTCTGGGACATCACCCGGCGGTTGTCCGAGCGGATGAACCAGGCGGGGGTCGAGGTCTTCCTCTCCCGGCCGGAGGCGATGATCCCGACCGACCCCGAGCGCGCCGAGATCGCGAACGCCTTCAACGCCGATCTCATGATCTCGCTCCGCCTGGACCGGCATCCCAACCCGGTGGGCAACGGTGTCGCCACCTTCTACTTCGGCAACTCCCTGGGTGCCGAGTCGATGCTCGGGGAGGCGCTGTCCGGGTTCATCCAGCGCGAGATCGTCAGTCGCACCAGTCTCCGCGACTGTCGCACCCACGGGCGGAGCTGGCCCCTTCTCCGGATGACCCGGATGCCGTCCATCCAGATCGTCCTGGGGTACGCCTACAATCCCCGCGATCTCTCCATCCTCGGGGACCGCACCGCACAGGACACCATCATCGACTCCATCCTCGTGGGGGTGAAGCGCCTCTACCTACTCGACGAGGACGATCACCCCACCGGGTCGATGTCCGTCAACGAGCTGATCGACTACGAACAGCGTCAGCGGGACTGACGTCCCGCCCGCGGGTCCACCGTGTGCCGGGCGGTCGCCCCGGACAACACCCCCAGCCTCCTGGTGGCGAATCCCCGCTCCGCGAAGAGCTGATCGAGCGCCCTCTCGACGTCGGCCTTCCAGAGATGCTCACTCTCGATATCGAGTCGGAGTCTCGGATGGGTCTCGTGCTCGGCCACGACGGTGAACCCGTGCTCCACGAGGAAGCCGGTCGGAGCGATGCACGACTCCGAACCACACGTGTCACGTGACAGTACGTCCCCGGTGTCCCCGGACGTCACCCCGAAGGCCTCAATCGCCTTGATTCCGCGTCGGCGCAGATCCACCACCACCGCATCGAGGAGCGAGGTCAGCGCACCGCCGGGCGCCCCGTGCTCGATGCTCAACCCCGCCAGGAGGATGGCGTCCGAGCCCACCGGGGAGGTCGGGAAGCAGGCCGCACGCGGCACCATCCCGGGGGGCGCGTAGAACGCCGCCCCGGTCGAGCGGTCACCATAGCTGGCTATCTGACCACACACACCCCATTCCAGGGACACGTGGGAGATCCACGCCTCCTTCTCGAACTCGGGATCCCCCGGCTCGTCCTGGCCGACCTGCCCGTCAGTCTGCCAGTACACACATTTGCGAGCCCGGGGCCCGAGCTGGTCCACGGCGGAGAGGTCGAGCGGCCGGATCGAGTTCATCGCGGCGATCCGGGCGTCCCGCCCTCGAGTAGCGTCAGGACCCGGTTCAGGTCATCGGCGTCGCCCACGTCGATCGTGATGCGCCCCTTTCGCCGCCCCATGGTGACCGACACCGACGTCTCGAAGCGATCGGACAGTCGACCCGCCACCGCCTCCAACTCAGGATCCCGTCGGCGACCCTGTGGCGCGGGGGAGGGCCTCGACGCCGTACCGTCGCCCTCCCGGTTCAACAGTGTGACGATCTCCTCCGTGGCCCGGACCGACAGGCCCTCCGCCACGATTCGCGCTGCGAGCTCGTCCTGGGCGGGCGCCCCGGCCTCGAGGCCCAGCAGTGCTCGGGCATGGCCGGCGGACAGCACACCGGCCGCCACCCGGCGCTGGACAGCGGTCGGCAACTGGAGCAGACGGATGCTGTTGGTGATGGCCGGACGCGACCGACCGATCCGGGTCGCGAGCTCGGCCTGCGTCACGTCGAACTCCTCAAGGAGCTGTTGGTACGCCGCCGCCTCCTCGAGGGGATTGAGCTGGACCCGATGGATGTTCTCGAGAAGCGCGTCCCGGAGGAGATCCTCGTCGTCGGTCTGCCGCACGATCGCCGGGACCGTCGGGAGCTCGGCCCGTTGGCTCGCGCGCCAGCGTCGCTCGCCCATGATGAGCTGATATCGGCCGGCCGCGATCTCACGGACGACGATCGGCTGGAGGAGCCCGAACTCTTTGACGGAGTGAGCCAGCTCGGCCAGCGCCTCTTCGTCGAAATGGGTTCGGGGCTGTTTCGGGTTCGGCTCGATCGCCGACGGAGGGATCTCTCGATACACCGCGCCGGGATCCACGAGGTCGTCGGTTTCACGTGAAACATCGTCGTCCCTCGCACCGTCCGGACGGGGTGCCCGATCGGCGTCGTCGACGGAGACGTTGCTCGCTGCCGACATCCCCGGACCGCTGGACCTCGGCCTGGGGGGAGTGGTCCGCGGACCACCGCCCCTGGGACCCAGGATCACGTCGGCTGCATCACTGCCCAGACGTGGACCCTCGTCCGGCCCCGTGGGGATCAGGGCGGCGAGCCCCCGACCGAGACCACCCCTGCGTTGCTGACTCATCGACTCTCCTCCGTGCCGGTGGACACACGGTCGTCCTCCACGTGTGAGTGCAGTCGATCCGCGCGGCTGTTGAGCTCCTTCGCCGCGTCCAGGTACGCGAGAGCGCCGCGGGATCCGGCGTCGTACTGGAGGATGGTCATCCCGTACCCGGGAGCCTCCGACACCTTGACGCTCCTGGGGATGACGGTACGGAGCACCGTGTCACCGAAGTGGGTACGGACCTCGCCAGCGACCTGCTCTGCGAGCTTGGTCCGTCCGTCGTACATCGTCAGCATGATGGTGGAGATCTCCAACGACCGGTTGAGGTGCTGCTGGATCAACTCGACATTGCGCAGCAACTGGCCGACCCCTTCGAGCGCGTAGTACTCGCACTGGATAGGGATCAGCACCTCACTCGCCGCCACCATCGCGTTCACCGTGAGCAGTCCCAACGAGGGGGGACAGTCGATCAGGACATAGTCAATGCCCAACGACACGAGGTCCTCGCTGTTGAGCACCTCGGCGAGCCGATGCTCCCGGTGGTCGAGGCCCACCAATTCGATCTCGGATCCCGCGAGATCGATCGTCGCCGGGATACAGAACAGACGCTCGGCATGGGGACTGCTCTGCATGAGGTCTTCCAGGGCGTGCTCCCACATGAGGAGCTCGTAGCTCGACGGGGTTCCCTCCCGGTGATCCACTCCGAGCGCGGTGCTGGCGTTGCCCTGCGGGTCCATGTCGATCACCAGGACACCGAGACCACCGAGGGCGAGAGACGCCGCAAGATTGACCGTCGAGGTGGTCTTACCCACCCCACCCTTCTGGTTGGCGATGGTGATGATCCGCGGATGCGGGGGTCTCGGCAACGCGGGGGCGTCGCCGTGGAGTACCTCGTTCGCCTGCCGTGCGGCCGCGAAGATCGGGGTCTCGTCTTCGGACATCCGTCACCTTTCAACTACCTGTCAGAGCAACTCAGCGCATCGTCCCGATGCCCCTGCCGCCAGTGTTTCACGTGAAACCGACATCGCCCGCTGCGATTCCGACGGACATCACCGATGCCGTGAACCGCGTGCGCGAGAGCGGGAGCCACGGCTACCCACTCTAGTCGCGAGCGTCGCAATGACCAGCCTCGTCTTCTCCGCATCCGGTGCGGACACGACCTCGACGCGCGCACCATCGAAGCCCAGTTTCCGGAGGGCTCGCTCGTCTCGTTCGATCTCGTCCGCGGCGGAGGCCCCCTTCAGCGCCACCATCCGACCACCCGGTCTGAGCAACGGCGCAGACCATCCGGCGAGCCGCGAGAGCGGAGCGACGGCCCGCGACGTCACCACGTCAGCGCCGCCGGCGTCTGCGATCACGTCCTTCTCCTCGGCACGACCGCGCACGACACGAACATCCAGTCCCAGTTGGTCGACCACCTCGAGCAGAAAGGTCGACCGACGGAGGAGGGGCTCGACCAGAGTGATGCGGAGATCGGGCCGGGCAAGCGCGAGCGGGATGCCCGGTAGGCCGGCGCCGCTGCCGATGTCGACCACCGACTCGTTCTCCATGAAGCCGACGGCGGCCGCCGCACTGTTGAGTACATGGCGGTCCCACAGCCGCGGGCGCTCGCGTGGTCCCATCAGTCCCCGCTCCAGACCGGCGGTCGCGAGGATCTCCACGTACCTGACCGCGAGGGGGAGGCGGTCGCCGAACACTGAACCCGCGCCGGTGGGAGGTTCCGGGGGAGTCTCGACCATTGACGTCTCACTCGTATCGTCCCGGGCGTCATCGCTTGTGGACGCATCGACCGCGTCACGTGTCGTTTCGTGCCCTGTGTCCTCGTTCATGTCACCGTCGTCCTCTTCCGGCGCTCATCGCCTCTGGTTTCACGTGAAACATCCCCCGAATAACATCGATGTAAGTCGCCGTGTCCGCACCACGCTCAACCCCTACATGACGCCGGGGGCGCGGGCTCCACGCCCGCGCCCCCGTTCGTCTCGCTGTCCGGCACTCGAACCGGCTCGGTCAGGCCGGCAGCTCGGTCAGGTCGGCAGGACCACGACCCGCCGATTCGGCTCGGCCCCGGTCGAGTCCGAGGACACTCCCTCGATCTCCGCTATCGCATCGTGGATGACCTTCCGCTCGAACGGGGTCATCGGCTCGAGCTCCTCGGGTTCGCCGGACTCGAGCACCCGCAGTGCGGCCACCCGACCGGCCTCGGTCAACGCCTCGCGTTTGGCAGCGCGCCACCCGGAGATGTCCAACATCAACCGGCTGCGATCTCCCAGCTCCTGCTGAACGGCCAACCGGGTCAGTTCCTGCACGGCGTCGAGAACCGCACCGTCGGAACCCACGAGGCGATCCAGATCCTCGCTCCCGTCGATGCTGACGATCGCACGATCGCCCTCGACATCCAGATCTATGTCCCCGTCGAAGTCCAGGATGTCCAAGAGCTGCTCGAGATAGTCACCGGCCACCTCGCCCTCCTCGACAAGACGCTCCTCCGACACCTCGATGTTCTTCTTCGACATGGATCTGCCTCCGTCATCGCCGCCGATCGCCGCGCCCGTCCTGGCCGGCGAGTACTCACCCCAAGTATGGGACAAGGTCCCCGATGCCGGGGCATCGGGGACCTTGTCGGTGGTCTGACTGACCTGCGGTCAGCGTTTACGCTTCTTCTTCTTGCCCTTACCGCTTCCCCCGCCGCTCTTCTGTGCGGGGCGCGTCCGTTGACCGCCCGGCTGCTGAGGTCTCTGACCCGGCCGAGGAGCCGCGCCCGGAGAGGGCGCGGGAGCGACCGCCGGGGCGGCGTCCGGGTCGTCGTCGTCATCCGACGTCACACCGGCCACCGTCTCCTGGGAGGCCACGGCGGTACCTGTCGGGGCACCCCGGCCCCTCTTGGGGTTGACGGGCTTCACGCCGACCCGCGGGGCGAGGGACTTCTGCTCCTCACGGCGCTTGAGGGCGGCCACGTCGTCCTCCTTGGCCATCTTCTCGAAGAGGTAGTACTGCTGGCCGAGGGTCCACAGGTTGTTGGTGACCATGTAGACGAGGATCGCCATCGGCCAGAACGCGCCGGTGACCAGGATGCCGATGGGGAAGGCCCACAGCATCAACTGGTTCATGATCTTGGCCTGCGGGTTGGCCGCGGCCTCAGGCGACTGGCGGGACAGCGAGATCCTGGCGTTGAGGTGCGTGGTGACCGCCGAGACGATCATCAGCGGGATGGCCACGATGATGATGTTCCAGCGCTCGAAGTCCAGTGCCGCCCCGGGGTCGACGAACGCCTGGAACTGCTCGATCGGCTGGGAGATGAACGACGACAGGGGAGCGCCGAACAGCCGCGCGTCCAGGAAGCTCTGGACCTCGTCCGCGTTGAAGACGTAGTTGCCGGTGTTCCGCGTCTCCTCCGCGCTCATACCGAGCGCACCGAAGTTGTTGCCCATCCGGTTGAAGGACCGGAGCACATGGAACAGACCCAGGAAGACGGGGATCTGGATGAACATCGGCAGACAACCGAGGACCGGATTGAACCCCTCGGACTTCTGGAGCTTGCGCGTCTCGGTGGCGAGCTTCTCGCGATCGTTCTTGTACCGCTTCTGCAGCTCCTTCATCCGCGGCTGCATCTCCTGCATCTTCCGCGAGAAGCGGATCTGCTTGGCCGCCGGCCAGAACAGCAGGATGCGGAGGGTGACCACGAGGAAGATCACGGAGAGCGCCCAGATGGCGCCGTTGGAGTCGGGTGACTCCACCCAGGGAAGAAAGCCCCCGAGGAACGCGAAGATCTTGTGCCAGAACCAGAGGATCCCGGAGATCGGGTAGTAGACCAGAGGGTCGGTGATGAACGACATCGGTGGTGGAGTCCTAGCTTCGTTCGGAGTTGTCGGGATGCTCGTGGGGATGATCCGCGGGATGGTCCGGGGCTCGCGGTTCGGCGGAACGGGGTTCGGCGGAACGGGGTTCCGGGACCGGATCCCACCCGCCGGGAGTCCAGGGACCACACCTCAACAACCGCCACACCGAGAGCCACGTCCCGTACCAGGCGCCGTGCACTCGAACGGCCTCGACCGCGTAACTGCTGCAGGTGGGTTCGAACCGACAGCTCGGTGGGGTCAGGGGCGAGATCCCCTTCTGGTAGAAGTCGAGCATCCACAGAAGGACCCGGGCCACGGGGCCGTGGCGGCCCTCGGTCATGACCGCTCCTCACGAGCACGCGGCACCGCGGAGGACAGACCGGAACGCATATCGCGGACCAGATCGTCATGGGAGGCCGCCGCAGAGGCCGGATTGGCCCTGACCACGATCAGGAGATCGGGATCGAGCTCCGCCAGCAACTCGGCGGCGATATGACGAAGCCGCCGGCTGACACGGTGGCGGGTCACCGAGTCACCGACGGCTTTGCTGACGACCAGGCCGAAACGAGGACCGCCCACGCGGACGTCCGAAGAGTCCACGTGGGCGTGTACGACCATCGTCCGGCGGCCCTTCCTCGCACCCCTCCGCACCACCGCCGCGAAGTCAGCGGAACGGTGGAGCCGGTGGGTCCTGGGAAGCACCCGCCACCCCGGCCCGGATCAGGCCGTCAACGAGGCGCGGCCCTTACGGCGGCGAGCGCCGACAATGCCGCGACCGGCGCGCGTGCGCATCCGGAGACGGAAGCCGTGCACCTTGGCACGACGACGGTTGTTCGGCTGGTAGGTCCGCTTGCCCTTGGCCATGACTGGCTCCTCACGTGAAGTAGGCGCCACTCGTGCGCCCGATCGAGTTCCTGATGTCGTCGAAACACCACTGACGGGCGGTACCACGACGCGCCGCACGCCTCACGGGCGCGCGACAGACTGCTCAAGATTACGCGCACGATGGCCTCGCCACCAAACCGTGTAATCACATCCGCACCATCGGTACCACCCTGCAGGCCACGGCAACACGCCGGGACGCCGGATGCTTGACATCCGCCCTCCAGTTGATCTTGAGGGTTGCCCACGAGTTCACGGTGTTGTTACGGTCATTCATCATCGAGCCCCACCCGGGCCGCCTAACGTAATCACGACGCAGCAGACCCCACCCTCACGCACTGGAGACCGAACCCGCCACCGCGGGGCCGGTCTATCTTCCACAGCTGTGGACAACCATGTGGATACCGCGTTGGACCTGGGTCGGAGCCTGTGGATAGAGTGTGGTGCCCGGCCGGGCCGAGAGGGTCGGCCACCCGGAACCGCTTCACACCGACGAGAGGAGACCGCCCACCGTGTCTCCTGACCTCGAACACGTGTGGAGCGCGGTCCTCGACAAGCTGACCGACCCGTCTCTGGCCAGCGATGACAATCCCGCGTTGTCCCGCCAGCAGCAGGCCTGGTTGCGTCTCGTCCAACCGATCGCCGTGGTCAACGGGTTCGCGATGCTCGCCGCGCCGTCCGCGTTCGCCCGGGACAACATCGAGTCGATCCTGCGCGGGCCGATCACCCGCGCGCTCAGTTCCCAACTCGGGGAGCCCGTCGATCTGGCGGTCAAGGTCGACACCTCCCTCGCCGGCCGGCACCACCACTCCGATGCCGACGATCCCCGGATCGACGTCGACGAGATACACCGACCCGAGCCGGAGGCCTCCCATCCACCGGCCACCTCGCGCCCGGTCCGCATGACCGAGGAGCAGATCGCGGCCGAACGACTGCTGCACGGCAGCGACCGCGACGAGGCCCTGTCGGCGGCGACCGCGCCTGGACTCAACGAGCGGTACACGTTCAGCGCGTTCGTCCAGGGGAACTCCAACCGGTTCGCCCGAGCGGCGGCGCTCGCAGTCGCGGAGGCCCCGGCGCGCGCCTACAACCCGCTGTTCATCTGGGGCGAGTCGGGGCTCGGCAAGACACACCTGCTCCACGCGATCGGGCACTACTCCCTGAGGATGTACTCCGAACAGAAGGTCAAGTACGTCTCGACCGAGGAGTTCACCAACGACTTCATCAACTCCGTCCGCGACGGCCGCCAGAACATGTTCAAGAAGCGGTACCGCGAGGCCGACATCCTCCTGGTCGACGACATCCAGTTCCTCATCGGCAAGGAGCAGGTGCAGGAGGAGTTCTTCCACACCTTCAACACGATCCACAACGCCCAGAAGCAGATCGTCATCTCCTCCGATCGGCCCCCCAAGCAGCTCCAGCCCCTCGAGGACAGGCTGCGTACCCGCTTCGAGTGGGGTCTCATCACGGACATCCAGCCGCCCGAGCTCGAGACGCGAATCGCGATCATCGACAAGAAGGCCAAGTCGGAGAACTACGTGGTCCCCCGCGATGTCCTGGAGCTGATCGCCACACGCGTGCAGCGCAACATCCGCGAGCTCGAGGGTGCGCTGATCAGGGTCGTCGCGTTCGCCTCCCTCAACGGACACGAGATCGACGTCCCGTTGGCCGAGGTGGTCCTGCGCGACGTGGTCTCGGACGACGATTCCCTCCAGATCTCGGCCGCGACGATCATGGCGGTGACCGCGGAGTTCTTCTCCACCAGCATCGACGAGCTCTGCGGGACGTCGAAGACCCGGTCTCTCTCCCGCGCCCGCCAGATCGCGATGTACCTCTGTCGAGAGCTCACGGACCTCTCGCTACCCAAGATCGGCGTCACCTTCGGCGGCAAGGACCACACCACGGTCATGTACGCCCAGCGGAAGATCCTCAAGGAGATCAAGGACGACCGGCGCATGTACGACCAGATCCAGGAGCTCACCGCCCGGATCAAGGAACGCTCGCGGTCTCTCTGACGGCTCTCCGACCCGTCCCCCCGGCCGCACACCCACGCGATCCCTCTGCTGCTCCTGCGGCGGCTCGTCCGTGCGCTCGCCGATGCCTTCGTCCATGCCCTCGTCGGGCCGGACCGCTCGGTTCCGCGTGGCTCCTCGTCGGGCCGCCCCCCGAGTGGCCCGGCGCCGCACACGCCCGCCCCACGGACCACCCCCGGTTCTCGAGAGTCGGAGTCGTGTGACCGTTCCGACATGTAAATGTGACCCCCCTCATACCATGTGCCACACCCTTCACACCTGTGGACAACTCTGTGGGTTCCTGTGGACCGGCGGTGGACAGACGGTGGACCGAAATCTGTGATTCCACCCGCGCCGCTCGCAAGTCACAAGATGAGCCGATTCGGTCCACAGCCACAATCGCACCCTGAACTGCGTAGACAGGCGTCGGCTCACAATTTCACAGGACCTACTACTACTACTTATCTCTCTAGAGAGTTCTTGTAAGAAGTAGGTATGTGGAACGGCGAGCCTGCTTGACCGGGTTACAGGACTCCGTGTTCCCGCTGTCGGCGGGAGCGGTTACTCTCATGGAGATGATCCGGCGGACCCCGTCGGACGCCAGAGAACGCCCGAGACCGCAGCCGCGAACAGACCACTCGTCCAGATACCGGCGGTACGCGCCCCGCCCAGAAAGAGGTCACCGATGGAGATCACGGATCCGACGTTCCGCGTCACCCGCGAGGACTTCGCCGATTCGGTGGCCTGGGTGGCGCGGACCCTTCCGTCACGACCGTCGGTCCCGATCCTCGGCGGGGTTCTCCTCGAGGCGGACTCCGGTCTGACCATCTCGGGTTTCGACTACGAGACCTCCGCGCAGGTCTCCGTCCCGGCCGAGGTGTCCGAGCCGGGGAGCACCCTGGTGTCCGGTCGGTTGTTAGCCGACATCGCCCGCGCGCTCCCGGACCGTCCGGTCGAGGTCACGGTGAGCGCCCAGAAGATGTACATCAACTGCGGCACCGCCAAGTTCACCCTGCCCACGATGCCGGTCGAGGACTACCCGCAGCTGCCGGCGATGCCCGGGGTGACCGGATCGGCCGCGGTCGACGCGTTCTCCGAGGCCGTGGCCCAGGTCGCCGTGGCGGCCGGCAAGGACGACACGCTCCCGATGCTCACCGGCATCCGGATGGAGATCGAGGGACCCCGGGTCACCCTCATCGCGACCGACCGGTTCCGCCTGGCCATCCGCGATCTGGAGTGGGAACCCGCTCGCGAGGACGTGGCCGTGGAGGTCCTGATCCCGGCCAAGACGTTGTCCGACGTGACCCGGTCGGCGGGCCAGGGTGGGCGTGTCGACCTCAGCCTGGGCGCGGGCTCGGAGGTCGGGGCGGACGGCATCATGGGCGTGCTGGTCTCCGGGCAGCGCACCACGACGCGGCTCCTCGACGCCGAGTTCCCCAAGGTCCGCCAGCTGCTGCCGACCCAACACACCTCGATGGCGGTCGTCCAGGTCGACGCGCTGGTGCAGGCCATCAAGCGCGTCGCGCTGGTCGCGGACCGGGGAGTGCAGGTCCGGATGACGTTCTCCGACGGCGAGTTGGCGCTCTCCGCGGGCGGGGATGACGCGGCCCAGGCCTCGGAGACCCTCCCCGTCGACTTCCTCGGTGAGCCCCTGACCATCGCGTTCAACCCCGGTTACCTGTTGGACGGGCTCGGCAGCATGCACTCGGCGCGCGTCGCGTTCGGGTTCACCCAGGCCAGCCGTCCCGCGGTCCTGCGTCCCGCTCCCGAGGAACTGCCCTCCCCGGACGCCGACGGCGCGATCGCCCCCGTCGACTCGAACCACACCTACCTGCTCATGCCGGTCCGCCTGCCGGGCTGACCCGGCTCTCCCGAAGCCGCCCGGCATGCACCTGCGTCACCTCAGGCTCCTGGATTTCCGATCCTGGCCTCTGCTCGAGCTGGAGCTGGAGCCCGGGGTGACCACACTGGTGGGGCGCAACGGTCACGGGAAGACGAACGTCCTCGAGGCCGTCGGGGTGCTGGCCACCCTGAGATCGCACCGGGTCGCAGCCGAGGCACCGATGATCCGCACGGGCGCGGAGACGGCCATGATCGCCGCCCTCGCCCACAACGCCGGACGTGAACTCACCGTGGAGCTGGCCCTCAACTCGGGGCGGCCCAACCGGGCGCGGCTCAACACCTCGCCCTGCCGCCGCCTCGGCGACATCCTCGGCGTCGTGCAATCCGTGCTCTTCGCACCCGAGGACCTGGCCCTGGTCCGAGGGGAGCCGGCCGAGCGTCGCAGACTGCTCGACGAGCTCCTGGTCCAACGTCGGCCCGCCCACGGGGGCGACCTCGCCGAGTACTCCTCCGTTCTCCGACAGCGGTCGGCCCTCCTCAAATCCGCCTCCGGCGTGCTCCGGCGCGGGAGGGGGGAGGAGGCGGAGGCGGCCCTGGACACGCTCGACGTGTGGGACGGTCGTCTCGCCCAACTCGGGGCGAGGATCGTCGCGGGGCGCGTCCTCCTGCTCGAGGAGTTGCGACCACTGGTCGTCGATGCCTATCGCGGTCTGGCGCCGGAGTCCCGTCCGGCCGATCTCGCGTACCGGTTCCGGGTCGGCGCCGCACCGGAGGAGTCCGAGTTGGCCGACCCCGAGCTCGTCGAGGCTGTCCTGCTCGCCGAGCTCGGGAGGAGACGCCAGGACGAGATCGACCGGGGGATGTCCCTCGTCGGACCTCACCGGGACGATGTGGTCCTGTCGCTCGGTGACGAGCCCGCCAAAGGGTTCGCCAGCCACGGCGAGACCTGGTCGTTCGCCCTCGCCCTGCGCCTCGGATCGCTCGAACTCTTCCGGGCGGACGGCATCGAGCCCGTCCTGCTCCTGGACGACGTGTTCGCCGAACTCGACCGCCACCGCCGTGCCGCCCTCGCGGCGGCGGCGACCGGCGTCGAACAGGTCCTGGTGACCGCGGCGGTCGGCGAGGACGTCCCGGACGGATTGCGGGGGGTCCGTCATGACGTGGTGATGACGGGGGAGGGCGCGGGTCGTCACTCGGACATCACGGTGTCGCGCCGCCCCGCCGGACGTCACGACGAGGTTGCCGGACGTCACGACGAGGTTATGGACGACGACCATAACGACGGAGACGACGACACCGCACCCTCGACCAGGGAGGTCCACAGGTGACCGACGATCAGCGGAGGGATCCGATAACACCGTCCGACCCGCCACAACGCGGTTATGACATCGCGAGGCAGGCCCTCGAGGAGGCACGCACACGGGCTCGTGCGGACGGCAAACAGGTCGGTCGCGGGCGGACCGGTCCGGTGGGAGGCGGGAAGCGGCTGCGCAAACGTGGCTGGACCGGGTCGGGTGCCGACCCCTGGGATCCCCAGCCGCTCGGGCGACTCGTCGGCCAGGTCGCCAAGAGACGGGGTTGGGACGACAAGGTCACCACCGGTCGGCTGTTCGCGGAGTGGGACCGCATCGTCGGCGAGGACATGTCCGCGCACGCCACCCCGGAGCGACTCGAGGAGGGCGTGCTGTACGTCCGCGCCTCCAGCACCGCGTGGGCGACCCAACTCCGGCTCGTGGCGGCCGACATCCTCCGCAAGATCGCCGCGGCCATGGGACCGGGTCACGTGCGTCGCCTCAAGATCGAGGGCCCCGAGAAACCCAGTTGGCGGAAGGGTCCGTTGCACGTGTCCGGTCGTGGGCCGCGGGACACCTACGGCTGAGGGGCGGAGCCACCCGGGTGGCCATCGGGCCCGTCCTGGCGAGCCCGGGGGCCGCGCGCGGGTTGTCGCAGGTAGACTGGGCCGGTCCCAGACCCCCGAGACGCGAGGAGTTCGCACGTGGCGGACGCCAAGAGCAAGGCCAGCAAGAAGGGCACGAACGACTACGGTGCGTCATCGATCACCGTTCTCGAAGGACTCGAGGCCGTCCGGCTGCGTCCGGGTATGTACATCGGCTCCACAGGGACGCGCGGTCTGCACCACCTGATCTGGGAGGTGGTGGACAACTCGATCGACGAGGCAATGGCCGGCCACGCGACCGGTGTCAAGGTGACCTTGCTGGAGGACGGCGGCGTCGAGGTGATCGACGACGGCCGTGGCATCCCCGTCGAGATGCACGAGCAGGGCATGCCCACCGTGCAGGTCGTCATGACCCAGCTGCACGCGGGCGGCAAGTTCGACTCCGACTCCTACGCGGTCTCCGGTGGTCTCCACGGCGTGGGCATCTCGGTGGTCAACGCGCTGTCGACGCGGGTCGAGGTGCAGATCAAGCGGGACGGACGCCTGTGGCAGCAGAACTTCAACATGGCCGTCCCCGAGGAGCTCGTCGACGCCGGGCCCGCCGAGGGAACCGGCACCAGGGTCCGCTTCTGGGCTGACGGGTCGATCTTCGAGTCCACCGAGTACGACTTCGACGTGGTGGCCCGTCGCCTCCAGGAGATGGCGTTCCTCAACAAGGGCCTGACCATCACCCTGACCGATCGACGGTCCCGGGCGGAACAGGCAGCGGAGCTCGACGCGATCGCGGACAGCGAGGGTCGCGGATCCGACTCCGCGCCCGGTTCCGACGAGGGGTCGGACATCGAGCACGCCGTGGACGCGGAGCAGGCCTTCGTCGAGGGCGCCGTCGAGACCACCGAGCCCGCCGAGCCGGTCAAGGTCCGTGAGCGCAAGCGCACCTTCCACTACCCGGACGGCCTCAAGGACTACGTCACCGCGATCAACAAGTCCAAGACGGCGATCCACCAGACGATCCTCTACTTCGAGGGCAAGGGCACGGGCCACGAGGTCGAGGTCGCGATGCAGTGGAACTCCGGGTACTCGGAGTCGGTCCACACCTTCGCCAACACGATCAACACCCATGAGGGCGGCACCCACGAGGAGGGCTTCCGCGCCGCGCTGACCTCACTGGTGAACAAGTACGCCCGCGACAAGAAGCTGCTCAAGGAGAAGGACCCCAACCTCACGGGTGACGACATCCGCGAGGGCCTCGCCGCGGTGATCTCGGCCAAGATCTCCGACCCCCAGTTCGAGGGTCAGACCAAGACGAAGCTGGGCAACACCGAGGTCAAGGGCTTCATCCAGCGGCAGGTCTCGGAGCACGTCGGTCACTGGTTCGAGGCCAACCCGGCCGAGGCCAGGGTGATCGTCAACAAGGGCATCGCCTCGAGCCAGGCCCGCGTCGCCGCCCGCAAGGCCCGCGAGATGGTCCGCCGCAAGTCGGCGACCGATATCGGCGGGCTCCCCGGGAAGCTGGCCGACTGTCGCTCCAAGGACCCGGCCAAGTCCGAGTTGTACATCGTGGAGGGCGACTCCGCCGGCGGCTCGGCCAAGTCCGGTCGGGACTCGATGTTCCAGGCGATCCTGCCGCTGCGCGGGAAGATCATCAACGTCGAGAAGTCCCGGATCGACAAGGTCCTCAAGAACACGGAGGTCCAGGCGATCATCACCGCCCTGGGCACGGGTATCCACGAGGAGTTCGATCTCGAGAAGCTGCGCTACCACAAGATCGTGTTGATGGCCGACGCCGACGTCGACGGTCAGCACATCTCGACGCTCCTGCTCACCCTCCTTTTCCGGTTCATGAAGCCGCTGGTGGAGAACGGGAACGTCTACCTGGCGCAGCCGCCGCTGTACAAGCTCAAGTGGGGCAAGGGCGAGCCCGACTTCGCGTACTCGGACCGCGAGCGCGACGAGCTCCTCAAGATCGGTCTGGAGAAGAAGCGCAAGATCAACGTCGAGGACGGGATCCAGCGCTACAAGGGTCTCGGTGAGATGAACCCCAAGGAGCTGTGGGAGACCACCATGGATCCGACGGTGCGCACCCTCCGGTTGGTCACGCTCGACGACGCCGCGGCCGCCGACGAGTTGTTCTCGATCCTCATGGGCGAGGACGTCGACGCGCGCCGCAACTTCATCACCCGCAACGCGCGGGACGTCCGCTTCCTCGACGTGTGATCCGCGCCCCCGGTCGGCGGGCATCTCGCAGGGAGGGCAGCGGTATCGCCCGCGAGATACCCGCCGACCCGTGGGCTACAGGCTCCCGCAGTCGTTCGGCGCGGGTTCTCCCGCGAGCCGGCGGGTGACGAAGTCCAGGGCCGCCGGGAAGTTGGTCACGGCCGCCGCGGCGTGCGTCACGCCGGCGACGGGCGGGGTCGTCTCATAACGGAAGTGCACGGCCGTTCCCTGTTCGCACCAGTCCCGGCCGAGCTGCTCGACCTGACCGAGCGGGATGATGTCGTCGTTGACACCCCCGGCGACCATCACCGGGACCTCGGGTCGGAGTCGGCCGATCCGCTGGTGATCGAGGACCCGCAAGGCCTCGGGCTCGGAGCGGATCAGCTCTCCGAGGCTGCGGCCCGAGTGGGTCCACTCGTTGGTGGTGCGCATCCCGTACGCCGAGCGCAGGTCGAGGGTGCACAGGCCGGCGATGTCTGCGAGCGCGGCCCGACCGGCGCCGTTGACCTGCCTGTCGACCACCTGCTGGACGGCGGGGAAGCGCTCGGACATGCCGTTGATGGCGTACCCGATCGCACCGGTGAGCGTGGAGCCGTCGATGTGGTCGAGCACCGCCAGCAGATCCGCCGGGGGAGCGGACGCGTAGGCCGCGCGCAGGTCGACGTCCGGGGCGTACACGGGGGCGAGCTCGGCAGCGGCCGCGGAGGCACCTCCACCCTGGGAGTGACCCCAGAACACCACGGGAGCGTCCCCGCTCAGAGCGCGGGCGGCCCGGGCACCGTCCAGCATGGCGTGGGCCTGCTCCACCCGGTCGGAATAGGTGTGCACGCCGGGCGTGCCGAGCCCGATGTAGTCGATCACCATCACCCGGAAGCCCTGGGCGGCCAGGACCAGCGCGAACGCCTGCTCATATGAGGGCACCGCGCCCCCGGTCTGCGGGTTCACGCCGAGCGCCGTCTCAAGATTCCGGGACGGGGCACACGCATCGCCCTGACCCTGCGTACCGGGCCCGATCACGATGGTGGGTCGTGGACCGGGACCGTTCCACGGTGCGGTCGAGTCGTACAGCGCGCCGGATGTGGCCACGGGTCGACCGTCGACGTCGAGGGTCTGGTAGACGGCCCGCTGAGCCATCGCCGGCAGTGGGGAGGGAAGCGGAGGCAGTCCGGGGACGGACACCGCGAGCGGTAGGTCGGCCGGTTGCGCACGGAGGACGGCGCCCGGGGACGAGGGTGCGAGGCCCCGGGTGTCGTAGAAACCGCCCGGTTGGTCGAACTGGACGCTGTCCCTGTTCGGGGGCGCCGGGGTCGACGGCTGGGCGCCGGCGATCGCGGGCAGCCCGCTGACGAGCACGAAGACCGACGTCGCGGCCACCGCGGTGAGACGACGACTCCGGCGGGCGGACTGACGGGAGAGGCGCGACATGACTGAAATGTTACGTGCGTCACATCATCTGGGCACGGGAATCCGTCGAGACGGCCGGAGACCAGGCGACCCGAGACCAGGCGACCCGAGACCGGGCGAGCGGACAGGGTCAGCGAGGACCGGGTCCGGGAGCGGTGACGCCCGGAGGACCCTGCGACGCACGCGGTCGAGGACCCGTTCCATTCGCAGATAATAGGGTGCCCGAGGCGTGCCCTCGAACCCGTTTCCCCAGGACCTATAGACTGGGCGGGTCGTACGGTCGCCGTCAGAGCACGCGCGTGCCCGCGACATCGTCTGCGAGAGAAGCCAGCGCGACGAGGAACCGAAGAGGAGCCCATGACGGACACGACGTTGCCGCCCGACGCCGGGGGACACGACCGCATCGAACCGGTCGACATCCAGGCGGAGATGCAGAGAAGCTACATCGACTACTCGATGAGCGTCATCGTCGGGCGGGCCCTCCCGGACGTCCGGGACGGGCTCAAGCCCGTCCACCGTCGCATTCTCTACGCGATGTGGGACAACGGCTACCGGCCCGACCGTAGCTACGTGAAGTCCGCGAAGCCCGTCGCCGACACCATGGGCAACTACCACCCGCACGGTGACTCGGCCATCTACGACACCCTGGTCCGTCTGGCCCAGCCGTGGGCGATGCGCTACCCGATGGTCGACGGCCAGGGGAACTTCGGTTCGCGCGGCAACGACGGTGCGGCCGCGATGCGCTACACCGAGTGCAAGATGACCCCGCTCGCCATGGAGATGGTGCGGGACATCGACAAGAACACGGTCGATTTTCAGCCCAACTACGACGGCAAGACGTCCGAACCGGTCGTTCTGCCGTCCCGGGTACCGAACCTGCTGATCAACGGCTCCAGTGGCATCGCGGTGGGAATGGCCACCAAGATGCCGCCGCACAACCTCCGCGAGGTCGCCGAGGCCGTCTACTGGGTTCTGGAGAACCCGGACGCCGGGGACGACGAGGCGCTCGACGCCTGCATGGGCTTCATCAAGGGGCCGGACTTCCCGACCCACGGGTTCATCGTCGGGGACCAGGGCATCAAGGACGCCTACACCACCGGGCGCGGTTCGATCCGGATGCGCGGCAAGACCTCCATCGAGGAGGACGGCAACCGCACCGTCATCGTGATCACCGAGCTGCCCTACGAGGTCAACCCGGACAACATGATCCTGTCGATCGCCGAGCAGCTGCGCGACGGCAAGATCGCCGGCATCTCCAAGATCGACGACGAGTCGTCCGACCGTGTGGGACTGCGGATCGTCATCACGCTCAAGCGCGACGCCGTGGCCAAGGTCGTCCTCAACAACCTCTACAAGCACTCGCAGCTGCAGACGTCGTTCGGCGCCAACATGCTGTCGATCGTCGACGGCGTGCCGCGCACGCTCCCGATCCACCAGCTGGTGCGGCTGTACGTCACGCATCAGATCGAGGTCATCGTCCGGCGCACCCAGTACCTGCTGGACGAGGCCGAGCGGCGGGCCCACATCCTGCGCGGGCTGGTCAAGGCGCTCGACGCTCTCGACGAGGTCATCGCGCTCATCCGTCGGTCGCAGACCGTCGACATCGCCCGCGAGGGTCTCAAGGACCTCCTCGACATCGACGACGACCAGGCCCAGGCCATCCTCGACATGCAGCTCCGCCGCCTCGCGGCCCTGGAGCGGCAGAAGATCGTGGACCAGCTCGCCGCCATCGAGCTCGAGATCGCCGACTACAAGGACATCCTGGCCAAGCCCGAGCGGCAGCGGGCGATCGTCGGAGACGAACTCCGCGAGATCGTCGAGAAGTACGGCGACGACCGACGCACCGTGATCATCCCGGCCGACGGCGACGTCACCGACGAGGACCTGATCGCCCGCGAGGACGTCGTCGTCACCATCACGGAGACGGGTTACGCCAAGCGGACCCGCACGGATCTCTACCGCGCCCAGAAGCGGGGCGGCAAGGGTGTGCGGGGCGCGGAGCTCAAGCAGGACGACATCGTCCGGCACTTCTTCGTCTCCTCCACGCACGACTGGCTGCTGTTCTTCACGACCAAGGGCCGGGTCTACCGCGTCAAGGCCTACGAGCTGCCCGAGGCCAGCCGCACCGCGCGGGGCCAGCACGTGGCCAACCTCCTCGCGTTCCAGCCGGAGGAGCGGATCGCCGGGGTCATCCGGATCAAGGGGTACCAGGACGCCCCGTACCTGGTCCTGGCCACCAGCAACGGCCTGGTCAAGAAGTCCCGTCTCGAGGACTACGACTCGCCTCGCTCGGGCGGTCTCATCGCGGTCAACCTCCGCGACGGCGACGAGCTCGTCGGTGCCGCCCTCGCCGGCCCCGAGGACGACCTCCTCCTGGTCTCCGAGAAGGGACAGTCGATCCGGTTCCACGCCAACGACGACACGCTCCGCCCGATGGGCCGTGCGACGTCCGGTGTCATGGGGATGCGGTTCAACGACGGCGACGCCCTGCTCAGCATGTCGGTGGTCCGTTCGGAGATGGACGAGAACCAGCTCTTCCTGCTGGTGGCCACCGAGCGCGGGTACTCCAAGCGCACCGCGCTGGCCGAGTACGCCGCCCAGGGCCGGGGCGGCAAGGGCGTGCTCACGCTCATGTTCGATCCCAAGCGCGGCAAGCTCGTGGGTGCGACGATCGTGGAGTTGCAGGACGAGCTCTACGCCATCACGTCCAGCGGTGGCGTGATCCGCACGTTCGCCAAGCAGGTGCGCAAGGCGGGCCGGCAGACCAAGGGCGTGCGCCTGATGAACCTCGCCGAGGGTGACTCGCTGCTGGCGATCGCCCGCAACGCCGACGAGCCCGACGACGACGACCGGCTCGACGCCGGGTCCGACAAGGAGTAGAAGGCGATGACCGAGCCGAGCGACGGACCCGAGAGCGGCCCGGCACCCAAGGGTTCCACCCCTGCGCCGGGCTTCGGCGGGTCGGCCAGCTCCACGACCGGGGCGGAGTCCCCCGCCGTGGAGACCACCCCCGACGACGCGACCGCGACCGCGTCGTTCCCCGCGGCGACCCAGCACCGCGCCGAGGGACTGCCCGGCGGTGTCGCGACCGCGCACTCGGGTGGCGCGGCCGGTCGCGCGGCCCCCATGGTTCCGCCGACGGAGCGGCGGGGGCCGATGGAGTCGGTGCTCGTCCTGCGACGCATCGACCCGTGGTCGGCGTTCACCACCGTGCTCGGGCTGATGTTCGCCCTGTACCTGGTGTGGATGGTCGCGATCGGTGTCACCTACCTCCTGCTCTCCGGCATGGGGGTGTGGGACCGGCTCGGAGGGTTGCTCTCCGGGGTCGCGGGCGACGAGTCGGCGGCCGCGATCGGGCCGTCGACGATCTTCCTCTACAGCGGCGGCGTGGGACTGCTCAACGTCCTGCTGCTGGCCATCCTGACGACCCTCGCGGTGTTCATCTACAACCTCGCCGCCGGGCTGACCGGTGGCGGCGTGCAGGTGACGCTGAGCGATCGCCGGAACTGAGGTGCCGGTTCGGGGGTCCCGTCGTCGCCGCGGGACTCCCGATTTGGGTGGCGGCGCGCGCGTCGGGTAGATTAACGCTTCGGTACGAGGGCCTATAGCTCAGGTGGTTAGAGCGCCAAACTGATAATTTGGAGGTCGGAGGTTCAAGTCCTCCTAGGCCCACCCCCGCATGGCAGACGCCGGATCGCTAGCCGCGGTCCGGCGTTCACGCTTTGTGGCACGGGGCCTTAGCTCAGTTGGTAGAGCGCTGCCTTTGCAAGGCAGATGTCAGGGGTTCGAATCCCCTAGGCTCCACTCCTCTCCCTCCCGCGTCCCCCTCCCCGCCCGACGGGTGTCGGGCCGTGGTGGACCGACCCCAG